>JAIDNR010000368.1 GCA_029063695.1 Ruminococcus sp. | reverse complement strand
GAGTCTACACTCAAAACCGCTTCAACTTCACTCAAGGCAGGTGTTGACCTCCCCAAGACAAAAATTCCCTCTGATTATACAGAGAAAAATCCGCTTGAAAACATCATTGTGAATATAGAAAGCGATATTGATGGTGAGGTTTCATTTTCATACGGTTTCGGTATTTCATGCAACGATGGCTGGACCGAATTTACCAAGGACGGCAAATGGACTACCGGCGACGGAAGCGGTTATGCTGTCAAACTCAAAAAAGGCACTAATCAGATAGTGATTGACCTATCAGAACTTGATATTAAATATGGTCAGTATGGTGAATTTGAGTTCAGATGCTATTACTGTGCTCACTGGGACAACAGCGAAAAAGATATGGTTGATAATTCTGTAACTTTCACAGGATTCAGCTATAATGATGAAGTCTCTGTTGACCCTGATAATCCCGATAATCCCGACACCCCTGACAATCCTGATGACCCTCAGGAAAATGTTGTTCCGAACAACAACAAGCATACTAACGGTACTAACAGTGAGAACGGCAAAAACTGGAGTTTCAAGGATAACGGAAATGGTACTGCTACTATCTCCTCTACTGTTGCAAAGCAGATTGACGGAGAAGCCCTTGGAGATATAGTTCTTACAAAAGGCTATGATGAAGAATATTATGCGGCTCACCCTGATGATTCACCCGAAAGACCGACTAACAGTCACAAGTTCAGGTTCTCCGATTTCGGTCTTACTGATATGGACGGCGTTATCATAGAATCTCTTACCTGTACTATTGAATCCGACAAGGAAATGGATCAGCTCGTTTATGGCGGCGGTATAAATGTTAAAAATGGTTCTCCTGCCGATACCGAATATGCAAAGCAGATTGCAGGAATCAAGGGCAAAGAATATGCAGGTTACTGGTATAACGATATGGGTGCTGAGGGTGAAGGTTCTGTTGCAGAATTTGAAGAACAGGGCGTCGAATTCCTGATTACTCCTGGAAACGGCGGAAAACTTTTCGGTGCAGGTTCATATATAGAAGCTTATTGGGAAGTTCCAGCAGAAGTTCAGCCACACGTTACTGATTCATCAACAGACAGCGTTTCTTTCCAGTACTGGTGGGGAAATGACGTTGATGGTGAGGAAGTCGAAAGCGTAACTGTGACAAATGCTGTGCTTACTTATACAAAAACCGTTACCGTTCCTTACACTGATTCCGTTGCAACTGCCGTAAAGAAAACAATAACTCACACAGGTTCCGATTCTGCAAAGAATCTTGAAATTGAATACTCTGAACTGGGAATTGATGAAACAAAAGACGTTTATGCTATAAAATTTGAAGTTTCCGCTGACGCTCCTATCGGAAAACTTATTTACAATATAGGCACAGGCGTTGAAAAAACAGTAAATCCCGACTACTGGTTCCAGGAAAGTGGCAACTATGCTATACTTGATGCAGACAAGACCGCTGATATTATGTGGATTGTTCCCACTGCTGCTGCCGGTGACGAAGAACACCCGAACGGAATAAATACAAAAGACGGAAAACTTCTTATCGGCTACTATTATGGCGAAGCTGATTCGATTTCAGTTGATAATATCGAGATTTATTATGCTGACGAACCGGAAACAACCACTACAACAACTGTAACAAAGCCTGCTACAACCACCAAACCCACTACCACAACTGCAAAACCCACTAACACAACTACAACATCTACAGCAAAACCAACTACTACCACAACAGCAACTACCATAATTACCACAACAACTACAGAACCTCTTAAAGTTACTCTCTGGGGTGATGCAAATGAGGATAAGTCTGTAGATATTGCTGACGCTACAGCTATTATTCAGCATATGGGAAATCCAGATGAATATTCTCTTTCAGAACAGGGCAAACTCAATGCCGATATTGTCAATAACGGCGACGGCGTAACAGGTGCCGATGCTGTACTGCTCCAGCTTTTGGAAGCTCAGCAGGTTGAACAGCATGATTTCCCGATTACTCAGGCTCAGTACGATGCACTTCTTGCAAGTGAAAATTAAACTTTCTGCCGCAGAAAACTCAATATTATTTAAAAGGCTGTCAAATATGACAGTCTTTTTTTGTCATTTTTTCCGAAAATATGGATTATATTTTTAATAATACTTCAATAGGCTTGCTTTTTTTTCCAAAAAGTTGTATAATATACTCCATGGTGTGTTGCTTAAAAAATAAATGTATCATAAGGAGAATTTATGAAAACAGAGAAAATTATAGCTTCAGTAATGGCTGCTGCACTAAGCATTACTGCCATACTTCCGCTTGATTTATTGGAAATGAACACAAATGCATTTTCAGTTACAGGTGATTCATATCCGCCTGTAGTCCATGCAGATGAAAATTATACTCTCGGCGATGTCAACGGCGACAGTTTAATTGATGCAAGCGATGCTTCAGCAGTTCTTGCCGAATATTCACTCCTTTCAATAGGCGGTGACGGAACTTTTAAGGAAAATCAGAAAATATCTGCTGACATTGATAAAAATGAACTTATTGATTCATCTGATGCAGCTTTAATACTTTCATACTATTCATATACTTCAACGGGCGGTAAACTTGATATGCAGGCTTATCTTGATAGTCAGACTGAACCGCCACCGGCAGTGACAACAACTGCCACTACAGACAAACCCGTTTCAACTACATCAAAACCTGCAACCGTCAATACTACAACAATTGTGAACATCAAGACAACTACAACTGTAAATGTCAAGACAACTGCAACTGAAACAGTCAAAACCACAACGGCTGCTCCAAAGCCGACTACAACAACCGTTTCAGATAAAACCACTGCAACCACAACGAAAACCACATCTATAACTACAGTACCAACAACTTCCGCAGTTTCCGCAACCACAACCGTAACTTTAAATCCCGATAAGGTTTCAGATATACGTATAAGTCAGACGAAACTCAGTATAAATGTCGGACAAGGTGCATTGGCGGCAAATGTCACAATGCTTCCTTCAACTGCAAAAAATAAAGATGAAATCTGGACAAGCTCTGATGAAAATATTGCAGTAGTAGACAATGAAGGCTGGGTAACCGGAATCGGTGAAGGTACCTGCATCATCACTGTAATAAGCGTTGACAATCCCGATATACGTGCTGAAATCACTGTAAATGTTACTGATATATCATCAGTAAGAGATATTCGCCTGAGTAGAACCGAAATGGCAGTGCAGGTAGGTCACGGAGAACTTTCGGCATATGTTACCATGCTCCCTACAACTGCTCTGAATAAGGCTGAAAAATGGTCAAGTTCCAATGAGGAAATTGCAATTGTAGACAACGAAGGCTGGGTAATCGGTAAAAAAGCCGGAAGCTGTGCAGTTACTGTCCAGAGTATTGACAATCCTGCTGTATTCGCTATAATTGTTGTTACTGTCTATGATGATGAACCGCCTGTTACAACAAATACAACAACCGAAACAAATCCGATTACTACGACTACGACGACTACTACTACAAATGTAAAGGTTACTGAAATTTTGCTTTCAAAATATGAGATGAATATACCTGTCGGAAAAGAAGATATTTCAATCGTTACAATGCTTCCTTATGAAGCAATAACCAAAGATGAAATCTGGATAAGTTCTGACGAAACAATTGCAACAGTCAATAAATACGGCTGGGTAAAAGGAATTTCCGTCGGTGAGTGTATCGTAACCGTATACAGCGTATCGAATCCCGAAATAAAGGCGGAAATTACTGTCAAGATTATTGACGAAAACACGGATTTTCCTGCACCTGATGTTAATTTCAGCTATGTAATCGGCGACAAATCCGACAATAAGAATATTGCATTCTGTACTCCTGTTCCGAAAAATGCTTCGGGTCGCTTTGTGATTGATTATATAATAACCGATTCAGACGGAAATGTTAAAACAATTTCCACTTCAACAATTCTTGCTCCCGAAATGAATTCGGTAATAACAATGCTCACTGCCGATACATCTGAATTTACTGTAGAAGAATATGTAACAAATCTTGCTACAAACGAACGTGCAAAAATCGGAAAATACAAATTCTGCCTCAGCCCACGCAATGCTGAATCTGTAGAAGAAAATATATACTCTGCATTTTGTACCGTTAATGGATTAAGCGATTGAAAAAATAACAAAAATCAGCCCTGTAATAAAATGCAAGGGCTGTATTTTTTAGTCTGATTCAATTTCCTGCGGAATTTTAGCAACATGACAAGCTTTTATACGGTGATGGCTTATTTCAATAACTTCAATATGAAGTCCGTCGCAGTCAAATGAAGTTGTTGTGCTGTTTTTCGGAATCTCACCAAGAAAGTCAATGACATATCCTCCGAAAGTATCATATTTATCAGTAGGAAGTGATATTTCAAGTTCTTCACATACATCTGAAAGACTTGTAATTCCCGGAACAAGCCATTCGTTTTCGCCTGTCCGCCTGAATTTTATTGCAGGCTGATTAAGTTCATCGTCATCAAAATCACCGACAAGCTGTTCAACAAGGTCGGTGATTGTGATAATTCCCGACATACCGCCGTATTCATCGACTACCACGGCAAAATGATGACCTCCGCTTTTTTTCATCTGAGCGAAAAGACTGTCCGCTTTCATATTTTCATGAACAAAATAAGGTTCTCTTACTGCATTCTTCATGATATTATCACGGCTTTTATCATCAAGACGGAAATAATCCTTAGCATTAAGTATGCCTATAACATGGTCAACATTTTCACCGCATACAGGAAATCGTGAATGACGTGTGCGGTGAATGGTTTCTTCCCATATCTCAACAGAATCATTGCTCCAGAGAACAGAAACATCCGTCCTGTGTGTACATATCTGTTCGGCTGTCATATCATCAAAAGCAAAAATATTCTTGATTATACGGTTTTCTGTTTCGTCGATAGTACCCTTTTCGGCACCTGCATCTGACATCATAATAATTTCTTCTTCTGTAATCATATCATTATCATCTTCAGGATTTATTCCCATTATTTTAAGAATCAAATCAGCAAAAAAGTCAAGAATACAGACAAGCGGTGCAAATATCACTCTGACTGCATTTAATACAGATGTCATTGACAAAGCGAGTTTTTCAGGATTTTTCATTGCCATACGTTTCGGAACGAGTTCGCCGAATACAATCATGAGACATGAAAGAATCAGCGTTACAACAACAACCGAAACAGGTCTGAGAATACTGTCACAGCCGTTAAGTCCTGCATTATTTGCGAGTGTTAACAGTCGGTAAGCGAAATTGTCCGCACAGAAAGCAGAAGCAATAAAGCCCGAAAAAGTAACAGCGGTCTGAATTACCGCAAGAATATGTGATGATTCACCTGTAAGCCTTTGCAGTTTCACCGCTCTTTTATTGCCGTCATTTATCAGCTTTTCGAGTTTCGTAGAATTAATTGATATTACTGCAATTTCCGCACAGGCGAAAATAGCATTGAGTGCAATAAGAACGATTTGCAGAATAATCTGCCATAACATAAAAAATTCCTCCGTAAAAAATATTTTATCAACTTCTAAAAGGCATAGCCTGTCACTAACATAATAAGTGCAGACTATGCCCTGATACATCATTTACGGATTCTTTGGGATTACACCCGTCGGGCGTACTGTCCATTAAGAAATTCACCTGCTTTTCAAGAAATATATTATATTATAGCGTATACATCAGTCTTTGTCAATAGATTTTGCATAATTTTCACGGTTCAAGTCCTGAAATATAGTCCACGAGTTCAAGAGAGTATTTTTCTGCCAGTTTTCTGCACTTTTTTATACTGTAATCATCGCTTAACATATCCGGATAATGAGCGTCACAGCCGATTATTGCTTTGTTTCCGACTTTTTGTGCAATTTCCATAAATTCGGCGGACGGATAATGGCGGTTTCTTGCAAGTCCAAGCATATTTATTTCAATAGGTATATCTTTTGACTTAAGATATTCACAAAGTCGGGTATAGTGCTTTATATAAATTTCCTTATCGCCGATAAAATGGCACAAATCAGGGTGAGCAATATACTTGTATCTTCCTGTATTCATTCCTTCAATTACCAAATCAATATATTTTTCAAGAATATTTTCATCTCTTATCGGTCTGCTCATATACGGAGACTTGTTTTCAGGTGCAATATAATGCTGTCCCATAATCATGTAGTCAAGCGGATAATCTGCAAGAAACTTATCCTGTGCTTCGATAAGTTCGGGAATATACTCCGATTCAAAGCCTATATATATTGTTATATCGTCCGCATACTCTTTTTTCAGTGCAGTAAGTGACTTGAAATAATCATCAGCAAAAGATGCGGGCATACGTATTCCGGAAACATAGTCGTCGTGGAAAATCCATGGGCAGTGGTCGGAAAATCCCAGTACTTTCATTCCCGATTCTATAGCATTTTCTATATATTCCCTGTCGCTTCCCTCTGCATGAAAACAGCGTTTCGTATGTGTGTGATAGTTGGCAAGCATAAAAAATCACTCCTTTTTTTAAATTATATCATATTCTTACATAGATTGCAAGGAAAATTACATTTGTCACTCATATTGTGACATTTTTCATCTTGCGTATATTCGGAATATATGTTATTATAATAAAAAAACGGAGGTATTGACATGAAATATATAAAAAATTTTTTAATTGAAACTGTTTTTCTCACTATAGCCGTACTCGCATGGGGTACTTTAAAGATTTTCAGATTTTCAAATGACAAATTCAACAGCAAGTAATAAATCAATACAGAAACAGACTGATTTGCCGAATAAATAATGCATCAGTCTGTTTTTTTATTTAAAAATTTCCATAAACTATTGACAAATTATAAAAAAAGTGGTAAAATAAAATTCAGATAAATGCCGTGATGGAGAGAAGTAGTACAGGATTTCGTTTTCAGAGAGCATGGAAAGGTGAGAGCCGTGTATCAGAGCCTGTGCGAATAACACTCCGGAGCATCAAACCGAAAAATATTGTTTTTAGTAGGGGCGACGTTTTCCGCACGTTACAGCGGACGAAAGTGACTGCTTTTGCCGTTCTGTTCAGGTACGATTCAGCAGTAAATTCAGGTGGCACCACGGGTATAACTCTCGTCCTGTTTAATCAGGTTCGGGAGATTTTTTATTTTATCCGTCCTGAAAATCCATTTGAAAGGAACGATTTATTTATGAAACACATTGATGTTAAAGAAATCATCTGCAACAAAGATTATATCGGACAGGAAGTTACTGTCTGCGGCTGGGTTCGCACTTCCCGAAATTCCAAGAGTGTTGCATTTGTTGAAATGAATGACGGTACTTCCCTTAAAAACATTCAGATTGTAATTGAAAAGGGTGACGGAGATTTCAAAGAACCACGTGTAGGAATGTCCCTTAAAGTTATCGGCAAGGTTGTTGAGGGAAGAAACAATACTGTTGAAATAAACACTTCTCCCGACGGAATTACAGTTCTCGGCGATTGTCCTACGGATTATCCGCTTCAGAAAAAAGGTCACAGCCTTGAATTCCTCAGAAGTATTCCGCATCTCAGAAGCAGAACGAATACTTTCAATGCTGTATGGCATGTGCGTTCGGTTCTTGCGGCAGCTCTCCACAGATATTTCCAGAACAATAACTATGTATATATCAACACTCCGCTTATTACAGGAAGTGACTGTGAGGGTGCGGGCGAAATGTTTCAGGTAACCACAAACGGCTATACTACTGAATTCAAGTCCGAAGAGGATTACTATGCCAATGACTTTTTCGGCAGAAAAGCAGGTCTTTCAGTTTCGGGTCAGTTAGAAGGCGAAATGGCTGCCACTGCAATGGGTAAAATCTACACTTTTGGACCGAGTTTTCGTGCTGAAAACAGCAACACTCCCAAACATCTCGCTGAATTCTGGCACATTGAACCCGAAGTTGCTTTTGCCGAACTTGATGATGTCATTGAAATTGCAGAGGATATGCTCAAATACGTTATCGGGCAGCTTCTCGAACTCTGTCCGACTGAAATTGAGTTTTTTGATGCTCACTTTGAAAAAGGTCTGAAAGCACGTCTTGAGGAGCTTATTTCCCACGATTTCGGCAGAGTAACTTATACTGAGGCTATAAAGCTTCTTCAGGAATCAGGTGAGAACTTTGTTTATCCTGTTGAGTGGGGCTGTGATTTACAGACAGAACATGAACGCTATATCTCTGAAAAAGTATTCAAAAAGGCTGTTTTTGTCACAGATTATCCAAAGGAAATCAAATCTTTCTACATGAAACAGAATCCCGACGGAAAAACTGTTGCTGCTGTTGATTTGCTTGTACCGGGTGTAGGCGAGATTATCGGCGGAAGCGAACGTGAATACGATTATGATAAACTTGTTGCCGCTATGGAAGAACGTAAAATGAATCTCGAACTCTATTCGGATTATCTTGACCTCAGAAAATTCGGTTCTGTACCGCACGGCGGTTTCGGTCTCGGATTTGAAAGACTTATCATGTATACAACAGGCATGTCAAATATCAGAGATGTTATTCTCTATCCAAGAACGGTTGGAAGCATAAGATAAAAGTAATGACTGAATTTTTTACATTTTTTGCAGGATTTTCAGTAATTATTGGGTTGCCAATAGCTTTAATGTTCTATTTCAGATACAGAAAAGAACGTAATGATATAAAGAAAATAGGCTTAGACGTAAAAAATAGTCTTACTAAAAAAAACAGTTATAGTGAGATAAGCAAAGAAACGCTTGTTCTCGTAAAAGCGGGTATAATAAAGAAA
>JAIDNR010000367.1 GCA_029063695.1 Ruminococcus sp. | reverse complement strand
GGCATACTCTATTTGCCTTAGTCTCGTGGTCTCTGAGATTTTTATATGAGACAGCTCTGAAATGCACGAAAAGCCCACTTGAACCATTCTGTTTCATTGGCAGCATTTTCATTCACGATCCGTAGCTTGCGGTCAAGTACGCCGATGCGCCTTTCAATCGGGATGATTTCTCCGGTTGATACATCATAGCGTGAAACAATATACGGAGCTTCTCCGCAGGTGATTTCTAACCGTCTGGAATCAACATACTGTTTCCAGTCCTTACCTTTTGGAAAAGCAATCGGCTCAATAACAGTTTCACAGATTTCGTCGGTCTGGCGATTAAACACATCCTGCCGACCAAACCATACCGCATCACAGTGATTATTCATTTGATTGACGATCCGTGCGGGCGTAAACACTTCGGCACGTTTGCGGGTGCGCTCTGTCTGCTCTGCCGCTGCCTTGTACACTCGCGGCTGAATGTCACAGGAAGCAAAGCCCAGAAGTGCGCCCTCTGTCATTTGTGAATCGTCTCTATATCCAGCGCCATAGCTTTCATAGCTATCGGATGCAAATAGTATATTTTTCCTTGTGGTCTTATCCTGCAAAAGCCGCCCTACCAGTCCTCGAATCGGATAAGCATCCAGTTTGATTAGTTCTTCCAAAGGAACACTCCTAACGTGGGGATTCTTGCTATTTATTATACCACAAATTGCATAAAAAGTCAATCTACAGTGTGCGAAAATATGTAAAAGCAAAGCCCATTACACTGGATATGTGTATGGGCTTTATTTTTAGATTGCGTCCAGATCATCTAAGATCCATATCAGCTCGAAATAGTCTCTATCAATGTAGGCATCAATGAGTGCCATATATTCAGGATTCAACTTTTCCGTGTGTATAGTTTTATTAAAGCAATCTACTACAACTTGCTTCATCGGCTGCCATTTCCCTGAGAGCATTGGGATTGCCTTTTTAAGCAGTCCATATGCACGGTAGCTTTTATCATACTTAAATGCAGAACATCCAGCATTTGCGTAAAGTGCAGGCAATTGGTCATCTGGTATTCCTAAATAGCTGCAAGAATAAAAGTACCTGTCGAGAAAATAACGGTTTAATGGTGAGATAGAGTTCCTTTCTTCAGATACTTCATACGAATATAGACTTGTGATATTCTTTCCAAAAATATCCTCAACCGGAATTGCACACCATTCTTTGATTATTTCACTCGTTCTCACATTCCATAACAGTTGTTCAAGGCAAAAATCAGATGCTATATTTGTTGGTTTCTTTTCAAGAAAAGAAAAACTTGCGAATCCATCATTCCGACAATTAGTTAGTATGATATCTGCTAACGTACCACCACGGGCTGAAAATCCTGCTCTAAAAGAAGATTTACCCTTATACGTTGGAAAGCTATCAAACAGCGGATACAACGAGGATGATAATCTATTAATATTATGAATTGATAAATCGTCAGGAATTTGTATCTTTACAGCATCTGCAAAATCAATAAGCTTCATCCCTCTTTTCCCGAATCCGATATTTTTCATCTGTAAATCCGGATGAATTATCCCTCCGGTGATGATTTTTCCTGCAAAATCACCATAGCAATACGCAAATTGCATTTCATCTGTACTACTCATCTTTTACCTCCATTATCAATAAAAAATGAACTGATTTTGTTGCATAGTTGAGTACTTTAAAAATTGCAGTAACCTTGCCACTTCCTGCATTGGCATAATTATTCATATAGCTCTGTGATGTCCAATTCTCTGTGGACAGGTCACCGGTGATGTATATTTTGTTCCATAATGTTGACATTCTAATAAAGCGCTTGCCTTCAACGTAAATATTCTTAAATTCAAAGACACCGGTATACCTATATGTCCTATCATTGTCGAGATGTGAGATTGACATATATTGGGTAACCGTTGTATAACAGCCTATATTAAATTTTTTAAAATCTGTAACTAATATTTTTGTTTGATTTGTTGGAACGTCTGTTTGAAGGACACTACTCTTATATAATAGTGTATACCTACAAAATGGTATTTCTACATCTTCAAATTCTTCAAACAAATTCTTTTTGCGAACTGTCCAATGCGTCGTGTTTAAAGTCGTAAGTGTCACGCCTGAACTAAGCCCAAGATCTACTGCGTATTCATTAAGTTGCTTTTGAAAAAAAGTTGCTAATGGAAAAAATCGAATGCGAATATCAGTTTCGCCTTTCTTAATTTTCGTCAGCCTCGCTAAGATAGCAAGTTGATTCTCGTCTGTTTTTCCATTATGGAAAACGTTTTCATTGCAGATAATTGCAGGATAGCTTAGTAATTCGTCTATTCCCTCTTTAGAAAGATCGCCACAGCGTTCTTTTATTTCCGCAGGAGTTCTACCATAATTTAATCCACGTTCAAGAGGAATATCTACATGTTTTGCTCCGTGTATTTCAGAATTTGTGATAATCAGTTGATAATAGCTTTGGGAGAGGAAGGACTGCAGTTCGTCCTCATTAATAGAGCCCAACGCATTTATAGCTGCTATGAGTATTGGAAATGCAGCCTTCGCTGATCGTATTATCGAATCATAAATTGGGGGGCTTTTTGCCGTTGCGATTGTGTTTTCACAATTATCTGTACTGTTATCAGCTGCTTCATCTGCTTTAGCACTTAATTCGTAGCCATGTCCTTCAATCAAAATATGACGCTTGGGAGCTGATCCTATAGCGGAATCAAATATCCGACGATCATGCTTTTCACCAGTAACTGGACACCATGATTCATATGTCTCTTTTCCAACAGTATTATCTTTTATTTCAGTAAGAACAAATAGGAAGATACCAAGCAAAAATGCTGGTAAATCAATTCTATCAACAGATAAGAGATACCTTTTGGTAGTCATAGCATTGCTATTGCCAATATAGAAAGGCTGTTCATCGTCAATTGTAACGTCATTTTCTATTAATTCAAGGATTGCATAGACAAGCCACTCGTCTTGATTATTATCAGTGTCTATGTATTTGTTTATAAACTGTTTCATCTTTGAATGACATTCCGCATAGTTGTCATTCAGTTTTTCATTTAGTAATTTACCGGCAGTACCATCATTTGTTCTAAGGTTTCTACTTCCTTTCCCTTTACACGATTTATAATTTCGGGCATCATCTTTAGAAAGATCGGATATGCTCGGAACTGCAATTTTGAAAAGCGCTTCAAGGATTTTTTGCTCTGTAACTATATCGGCTGCTCCAGAGTATATTTGTCCATGCGTAGGTTTGTGTAGAGCAGCCTTTGTTAAAAGCAAAAAAAACGTACCCCCGCACAGTCTATAAGAATCCATAATCTCACCTTTTTCCATTTTCGACTAATTCGACTTAATCTTCTATTGACATTCGACTTCTTCTACTTCAAACTATTTTGTAGGAAGACCTCTTTTATCATTATACCACAGATTGCTGAGGCGTTCAAGTATTGATGCAATATGCATGGGCTACAGAGAAGCTCATAGCTTCCAGCAGAGCTACGATGCACAGCAGTGATACTGAGTTCAGTTCTGAAAACACGAGGTTTCAAAAAGTCCCGGTTAGACTTTTATTTCTCAGGCAGTTGTTTTAGATATCCATCAACTATCATCTGGAATGCCTCTTCTGGAATATCTCCGTCTTTGTACTGAGATATAAGTGGTATCATCTTCTTTAATATCTCATTGAGATATTGAAATCTTGTGCTGTTCCCACAAGAACAAAACTCTATATGTAAATCGATTTCTTCTTGTTCTGATAATTTTTGGTCAGAAAATCTTATATAGTCAGGAAAGAAAAAAACAGGGTAGGTATCTTGTATTTCTTTAGGTGTACATTCTGGTGATCCATAGCCATTATATTGTGGATCATACACAGTTTCAGTTATCGTCAGATTCTCTGTTCGTAGATTTCCTGCACATAGAAATTTGGTAATGAATGTAAAAGCATCACGAGGACTTGTATCAGCTAATTTTTCAGACGGATTTCCCACAAGACTATCGATTGACACTTCAAAATATTGGGAGATCCTATATACCTGATCGAGAGTGAAGCGTTTCTTTTCGTTATGATTCAATGCTTTGCTGATGTTTGCCTGCGTCATGCCTGTAATTTCTGCAAGTTTCTGCTGTGTCATATTGTTTTTCTCCATAAGCATACGAATATTTTCTTCGAGTAAGTGAAAATTCAATTCTGACATACTCACATTCCTTTTCGATATATTATTTTCAATTTGACATGAAAACTAAAGATTTGATTATATTATACCATATTTGATATAATTTTGGAAGAAGGTGGAAGTGTTTTTTACGAAAAATTTACACTTTTTTTGAGAAATTATTCTGTAATTTATTTAATCAGAAGATTTGCAGAGATCAAATTTCGTCAAAATATCCATTTTGTTTCTATTTGTAAGTAGGAAATCACTTTCTAACCTTATATACATATGTCCTCAGCATGACGTTAAACTGCTACTCATACATACTGATACCGGTTGCTCAACAGGCTGTATGGGACAATAGAATAACAAAGCTGTCATTTTGAGCTTGACGGCTGCAAACCGAATGGAGTGAAATTCCTTCCGGAGTGCGGTCTGATTTGTCATACCCATTTGCAGCCGGTCAATTCCTCCATTCACGAAAATGGAGGAATTTTTATGGCAAGCATTGAAAAGAAGTACAGATTTCCAATTGAGATGGACAAGAAGCATGCCGCACAGGTCGGCATTGATCCGAGCGAGATCACCTACATCATGCTGGAGGGCAAGCGCACACCGGTTTACTTCGTGGAGATTGAGGACGAGCAGCTCTATCACGAGCTGATGCGCCCGATCTGGAAGGAGGAGAAGGCGCTGCGGCGCAGCAAGAAGTGTGCTGTCAGCAATGAGGACGGCAAGCTGGTGCGCTGCGACGGTAACTGTGCTGTCTGCCCTCACACCAAGTCCGGTACACCGATTTCTCTTGACGCAATGGAAGAGTCTGGAGGTTTCCACAATACACAGGACGGTGTGCATCGTCAGCATGATTCGGCGACATACACGGCAAGCGCAGCTGATATTGTGGAGGATGCATTGTTACTTGATGCACTTTGGAGGCACATTGGCGAGCTGTCTGAGGAGAACCAGACCATCATCACTATGTTCAGCGAAGGGGCAACAGAGACTGAAATTGCACAGGCTGTCGGCATAAAACAGACCACAGTCAGCTACCGCAAAAGACAGATTTTAAAAAATCTGAAAAAAATTTTGCAAGACCTTTGCTAAAATCTGAAAATTTGTCCTATTGCTTTTGAGGAGGTGAGAAACCATGAACGGCAAGACTAAAGAATTGATTGACACCCTGCTGGCAATCAGCGTGGTGGCAAAGAGACTGGCAGTTAAACTCGCAAAAGTGGAAAGGAGTGAAAACAATGGATCTTCAGAGAAGAAAAGAGTGTGTCCCGGATGCTGTTCTTGTTACAAAAGCATTCATAGTTGAGCGTCGTTCTCAGATTGAGGAACGTTTGGCTACACCTACAGCATCAACCGGTACACCCATCGATGACCTAAATGGTATTGCAAAAGCGCTGGCGATGATGGCTAATGCTGGAGGTGGAGCAGTTGCAATCGGCGGCGGTGGTGTAGCAGAGGGCATCAAGAACATTACCGAGCTTGCACAGGCGGAAGCCTACCTTGCAGGTTACGAAGCTGGAAGGAGAAACAGATGATGGACAAGATGGTAGAACTAATCAACGCTCTGAATACGCTGACGAAAGCTGTCGGTGCAATGACAGAGAAGATCACAACCGACTACATCAACACCTTCGAGGAAATCTACAACCCCGAAAAAGACGAGCCACAGGACACTAACGCAAAGGAAAAGCCGACACTTGAACAGCAGACAGTTACTTTTGTAGAACTCCGCAGCCGTCTGTCGGAAATTTCCCGAAACGGTCACACCGCCGAAGTCAAGGAGCTGCTCCAAAAGTATGGAGCAGACAAGCTCTCCGATGTAGCGGAGTCGGATTACACGGCATTACTGGCAGAAGCGGAGGTGTTGTAATGGCACACGCACTTCTTGCACCGTCCAGTAGTGAGCGTTGGATTAACTGCCCGCCCTCGGCAAAGGAAAATGCTGTACAGCAGGATACATCCAGCAGCTATGCTCAACAAGGTACAGATGCACATACACTTTGCGAGTATAAGGTAAAAAAGGCTCTCGGACACAAGGTGCGTGACCCTACCGAAGAACTGGAATACTTTGATGAAGAAATGGCGGAACATACCGATGCCTACTGCGAGTTCGTTATGGAGCAGGTCGAGATGGCAAAGCAGACCTGCCCAGACCCACTTGTACTTGTAGAGCAGAGGCTCGACTTCACCCGTTGGGTAGCTGATAGTTTCGGTACTTCCGACTGCGTGATCGTGGCGGACGGTACAATGACCGTTATCGATTTCAAGTACGGGCTCGGAATCCTCGTAGAATCGAAGAAAAACTCCCAAATGAGAATGTACGCATTAGGTGCATTAAACCTGTTTGAAAGTCTGTACGACATTCAGACAATCCGCATGATCATCTTCCAGCCACGCCGTGACAATATCAGTATCGCCGAAATCTCGAAAGACGAGCTGCTCCGTTGGGCGGATGAAGTCCTGATTCCTGCAGCGGAACAGGCAGCAAAGGGCGAGGGCGACTACAAGGCGGGCAAGCACTGTCAGTTCTGCAAAATCAAGGCAACCTGCCGAAAGCGTGCGGAATATAATCTGCAAATAGCACAGTACGACTTTGCTGTTCCTGATACGCTCGAAAATGACGAAATCAGCATCATTCTTGATCGTGCCGATGCCTTTATTGGCTGGGTGAACGATGTGAAGGAGTACGCACTTGAACAGGCTGTCAGCGGCAGAAACTTCCCCGGCTTCAAGGTCGTGGAAGGTCGCAGCAACCGCAAATACACAGATACCGACGCCGTTGCAGCGGCAGTTACGGAAGCAGGCTACAACCCCTACGAGCAGAAGCTCATGGGCGTGACCGCAATGACTAAGCTGCTCGGCAAGCGCAAATTCGATACCCTTCTCGGCTCTCTTATCGAGAAACCGAAGGGCAAACCTACACTTGTACCAGAGTCGGACAAGCGTCCGGCATGGAATACGGCAAATGAAGATTTCAAGGAGGAAGAATAACATGGCAAAATTTGTAAATCCCACAAAAGTTATTACTGGCAAAGACACTCGATTCAGCTATCTCGTGGTGAACGAGCCGAAGGCAATCAACGGCGGTACGCCGAAGTACAGTGTGTCCCTTATCATTCCAAAAAGCGATACCGTAACGGTGGAGAAATGCAAAGCGGCAATCAAAGCTGCTTATGACGAGGGACAGTCCAAACTCAAGGGGAACGGCAAGTCCGTCCCCGCACTCAAGGCAATCAAGACGCCTTTGAGAGACGGAGATGAAGAAAGACCGGACGATGAGGCTTACAAGGGCTGCTACTTCATCAATGCCAACAGCACAAACAAGCCGGGGGTGGTCGATGCAGACCGCCAGACGATTCTCGATACCAGCGAGCTTTACAGCGGTATCTATGGTCGTGCAAGCATTAATTTCTACGCTTTCAACACTAATGGAAACCGCGGCATTGCTTGTGGTCTGAACAATCTTCAGAAGCTCCGTGACGGTGAGCCGCTTGGCGGTAAATCCCGTGCAGAGGACGATTTCGCTGACGAAGATGACGATGACGATTTTCTCTCTTAATTAAACCATGAATGTCGGGTGGGCGACTGACGGTATATCCGTCCGGGCGGGTTTTAAGGAAGTGTTACCATGAAAACAATTGAGATCGATATTGAATGCAGAAGCGATGTGGATTTGACGAAAGCAGGAGTGTATCGTTATGTTGATTCTCCCTATTTCGCTATCACGCTGATGAGCGTTTCAGTTGACGGCGGTGAGGTACAGCTCTACGATTTGGAAAACGGCGACCGTGTCCCTGATGCTATTCTGTATGCGCTGGTGGATGAAAGCGTGGTCAAAAAAGCCTTCAATGTCAATTTTGAACGTGTCTGCCTGTCTAAATATCTTTGTGAATTCTATCCGCATATATTTCGCAGCTACAGCATTTCGGAAGATTCAGTCGGCGGTTATCTTAGTCCGGTGGGCTGGCAGTGTACTATGATACATTGTCGTACACTTGGTCTGCCGTCTACACTTGCCGCTGCAGGTGCTGCGCTGAAATTGGAACAGCAGAAGATGCCAGAGGGCAAGACGCTGATTAAGTATTTCTGTGTTCCCTATGCAACCGAAAACGGTGTCCCGCTGTTTCATACACCCGCCGATGCACCGGAGAAGTGGGAAACCTTCAAGGCATACAACAAACAGGATGTGAAGGCGGAGCTTGCTATTGATCAGCGGCTTTCCTGTTTTCCCGTACCGGAATCCATCTGGGAGGAGTTCTACCTCGATCAGGAAATCAACGACCGTGGTATCCGTGTCGATATGGAGCTGGTCGAAGCCGCCATTACGCTTGATGCACAGGCAAAGGCAAAGCTGTCGGCGGGTATGCGCAGGCTCACAGGAATCGAAAATCCGAATTCGGTGTATCAGCTCCTCGACTGGCTCGAAGGACAGGGCTGCAAGCCGGATTCTCTGGATAAAAAACAAGTCAGAGAGCTTCTGAAAACGGCGAAAGACCCGGTCAAATCTGTGCTGGAGCTGCGGCTTATGCTGTCAAAGTCCAGCGTCAAGAAGTATCAGGCAATGAAGACAGCCGCCTGCTCCGCCCATCGTGCAAGAGGAATG
>JAIDNR010000366.1 GCA_029063695.1 Ruminococcus sp. | reverse complement strand
TTATTATACACTGTTATTTTCGGTTTGTCAAGAGTTTTTTTAAATTTCAGCATAAAAAATTTTAAGAATTAATATTTTTATGACTTTGCTCTTACTTTAGCACGCTGTGAATTGCTGAGTATTCTTTTGCGGATTCTGAGACTTTCGGGAGTAACTTCCAGCAATTCATCATCGGCAAGAAATTCAAGGCAGTCCTCAAGACTGAGAATACGGTGTGGAACAAGTCTGAGGGCATCGTCACTTCCACTTGCTCTCGTATTTGTGAGGTGCTTTCTCTTGCACACGTTTACAACAAGGTCATCGGTTTTCGGCGATGCACCTACAATCATTCCCTCATATACAGGAGTACCGGCAGGAATAAAAAGCTGTCCACGCTCCTGAGCATTGAAAAGACCATAAGTTACAGCCTCACCCGTCTCAAATGATACAAGAGAACCTGTTTTTCTGCGTTCAATATCACCCTTATAAGGCTGATAATCCTCGAAAACATGGCTCATGATTCCCTCGCCCTTTGTATCTGTAAGAAACTCACTTTTATAGCCGAAAAGTCCACGGGCAGGCACAAGAAATTCAATACGCATACGACTTCCTTGAGGGTGCATTTCAACAAGCTCACCCTTACGGCTACCGATTTTCTCCATAACAGAACCAACACAGTCGTCGGGGACATCAATGACAAGACGTTCAATAGGTTCAAGTTTTCTGCCGTCCTCACCCTCTTTATAGAGTACACGGGGAGTAGATACGGCAAGTTCATAACCCTCACGTCGCATATTCTCAATAAGGATAGACAAGTGCATTTCTCCACGTCCTGCAACACGAAAAGCGTCTGTTGATTCTGTTTCCTCAACACGGAGAGAAACGTCTTTGAGCAGTTCTTTAAACAATCTCTCACGGAGCTGACGGGAAGTAACAAATTTGCCCTCACGTCCCGCAAACGGACTGTCGTTTACAGAGAATGTCATTTCAACAGTCGGCTCGCTGATTTTAACGAATGGAAGAGGTTCAGGAGTATCAACAGCACAGATAGTATCACCTATAGTTATACCGTCAATACCTGAAATCCACACAATATCGCCCATCTGAGCAGATTCAACAGGCACACGGTTAAGTCCCTGAATCTGGAGAAGTGATACAATTTTTGAATTATAATTCTTCTTTGAACCTGTATAGTCACATACTGTAACCTGCTGATTTACCCTGATATTTCCACGAACTATACGTCCGATTCCGATACGTCCTACATAGTCGTTATAGTCTATAGATGAAATAAGCATCTGCAAAGGCTCATTCTCGTCACCTTTCGGCGGTTCGATGTAATTGATTATAGTATCAAACAGTGGTTTGAGGTCTGTACCTGCTTCATACTGGCTGAGAGAAGCAGTACCGCTTCTTCCTGAGCAGAAAAGTATAGGAGATTCAAGCTGTTCATCACTTGCATCAAGGTCAAGAAGAAGTTCAAGTACTTCATCGCCGATTTCATCAAGTCTCGCATCGGGACGGTCAATCTTGTTTACGACAACAATAATCTTGTGACCCATTTCAAGTGCCTTTGAAAGTACAAATCTTGTCTGAGGCATAGGACCTTCAGCAGCATCAACAAGCAGAAGTACGCCGTCAACCATTTCAAGTACACGTTCAACTTCACCGCCGAAATCAGCGTGTCCGGGAGTATCAATAATATTGATTTTTATATCATTGTACATTACGGAAGTATTTTTTGCAAGGATAGTAATACCACGCTCACGCTCAATATCATTTGAGTCCATAACACGCTCGGCAACAGCCTGATTTTCACGGAATACACCGCCCTGTTTGAGCATTTCGTCAACAAGAGTGGTCTTTCCGTGGTCAACATGGGCAATAATAGCGATATTTCTTAAATCTTCTCTAATCATTTTTATATTCCTCCAAAGGATAAATTTGAATATATGTTAATGACGCATAACGTCAAAATTTGTTAGGATTGTTTTTCTATAGCAGACCTTAATTCGGTTTCCAGAAATCCGGCATTTTTAAAATTTTTAGGTATGCGGATTGTTTTTGTAAACTCCGTTAATATATTGCTCTGAACTGCATTGCACTGTTTCAGTCTGACTTTAGTAATAATATACTTTCTGTTGATTTTGACACTGAATATCTTTTCAACATAATGACCAAAGCTAAGGACAGAATCACTCAGAATAAAAGTATCAAAATCTCTTTCATTCTGAAACATTTTCATTCGTTCAGCAGCTTTAAACCATTCAATAAACACTTTAAGAGGAGTATTGACAATATCATGCTGACCGCCGAAAAGTCTGGAATTCATAAAGATGTTACCTAAATTTATAAAAATAAGCTTTCCTTTATAATTTACAATAAAAGAATTGAAATAAATGTCTGCTTTTTTTACCTGACTGCATATCAGGGTAACATAAAATATCATAACTGCTAAAAAAATCCAGCTTACAGTTTCAGGATTATCTGAAATTATCAGGGCAGTTGCCATAAAGGCACAAAGAACCAGTGAAGTAAAAATCCATAATAAAGCAGAAACCGGTTTTGCTTTTATAAATTTTGAACCAAGTCTGCTTGTATCGGAAGTTCTGCATATCATCATAAAATTTACCTCTCGAATTTAATTTTAAATTTATCACCGAGTTTATCATTAAGAAACTGTCTGAGTTCATCTGGAGTGCCATCGGTTATTTCGGATTTTTTTATAACAACCTGTCCGACAGCTTTTATCTGAATTATAAAAAAATTCTGTTTTTCCCATGCCGTCTCGAAAATATCATAGCGGTATTCACCCACTCCGTTTGCTGTACTGGACTGATTTGTCATTTTAAGCAAATTCTCACCAAACTCAAAAATAATATGACCATCGGGTTGGGATTCATTGTATCTTTCAAACATTTTCTGAGGATTAAGAATAACATAATTTGATATTATATAAACAAGTATTCCAAACATTAAAATCATGGCAAGCACAGTAAAAATGTTGAAGAACTTTTCTCCCGTCAGAACCGCATATACTGCAAAAGCAGTACTTAAAGCAGTAAGCACAAGCCATAATATTCTTTGCTTGAAAGGAATAACAATAACCTGCACTTCCTTAAAGTGTTCAGCCGTATATTTCACATCAGCTTTAATCATTTTAAATTCCTCCAAAGGATAAGTTATTTATGCAAACGGCAGATTCTGCCGTGATTGGCTTAAATAATATCCTCAAAGTCACAGGCACATATTACCTGATTTTTTTGTTTAAGGAAGTAAATAAGCTGTCTTATATTATCTATATACGCAGTTTTGGAAATATTTTTCTGCGATTCTGTGTCAATTATGAATTTCCAGTAAAGAAAGTCAGGATTTTCGGGAATATATTCCTTGTTTTTTCTTATATCCATATCACACCATTCAGAAACTATACCGGATAGAGCTATTTTCTGACCGTTGACGAAATTTCTGACGATTTCAAAAAAATCATCATATTCCGAAATCGTATCTACAAATATTTCACAGTATAAATCCATAAAAGCCTCTGTTTTCTGCAAAATAAATACATTTATACACAATAAACTGTAATTTCAGTGCAAAACATCTTTTTTTGCGGACATAAAAAAAACCGCCTTAAGCGGAATTAAGAAAATATTGAAAGAAACTGGTGGGAGAGGATGGATTCGGACCATCGAAGCTGAAAAGCAACAGATTTACAGTCTGCCCCCTTTGGCCACTCGGGAACTCTCCCATACACAGATTTCAAAAAATTATCGGTATTAACACCGATAAAATGGAGCTGGTGGACGGACTCGAACCCCCGACCTGCTGATTACAAATCAGCTGCTCTACCAACTGAGCTACACCAGCTTGACTGATTTCACTGAAATTGATTTGCTCAACTCAACGATATTTATTATATCACACTTTTTTTGATTTGTCAAGTACTTTTTTGAAATTTTTCAAAAATTTTTTTGACTTGATTTATGTGATAATGGTCGAGGCGACAGGACTCGAACCTGCGGCATCTTGGTCCCAAACCAAGCACTCTACCAAACTGAGCTACGCCTCGGACTGATTAATACTGTCCTTGACAGCTTTTATATTATATCATAGGTTTTCGGAAATGTCAATAGGCTTTTGGAAATTTGTATATACGCACAAAATAAAGCCAAAAATATGTGCATAAATCACAAAAGGAGCGTTTTCGCTCCTTATGTTTCAATTATTCTTCGTTTTTCGGACAGTCTGTAACATCACAGCTCTGGCAGTCTTCGTCACAATCATCTTCGACAGTTTCATCGGATTCTGCATCGGCACATTCATCGGATTCCTCATCATCAAGACCTGTCACATCAAAGTCAATATCCTCTTCATCGTCGAACGACTCAGGATAATCATAATCCAAGTCATCATTGTCATAGTCATTATCAGTGCTTTTGCTCTTAAGAAGTTTTGCAACAATAACACCAACAGCAACAGCAGCACCAGTGATAAACAAACTAACTAAAAACTTTTTCATTTAAAATCCTCTTTTCTTCGCAAGAAAAAATTATAATATCGAAACGCTTGCGAACTGCTCCGATAAGTTACTTATTATTATAACACATCTTTTTTGAAATTTCAACTGTTTACATATTATTTGTTAAAAACATCAAAATTGAGAGTGCAGAAATTGGTGCAGTTTCACAACGAAGTATTCTTTTTCCAAGCCAGATTTGCTCCGCACCTGTATTTTTTGCGCCTTCAACCTCTGATTTATCAAAACCGCCCTCGCTTCCCACTATAAGACCGACTGTCCTGATTTCATTGAAATTCACATCGCCGAAACGTTTTCCGCCCTCTGCTTCATACAGGATAAGTGATTTATCAAATTTTTTAATCTTTTCCAGAGCAGTTTTATATGATATTATTTCCGAAACGTCTGCTATTATTCCTCTGCCCGACTGTTTTGCAGCTTCTTCCGCTATTTTATTCAGACGAGGAAGTTTCTTTGCAAAATCTTTTTCGGCAGGACGTGAAATACATCTTCTTGTAAGAACGGGAACTATATGAGATACGCCAAGCTCAACACTTTTCTGAATAATATATTCAAGCTTGTCAAGCTTAGGAACTGCCTGAAACAGCGTCACTTCAATATCAGGTTCGGATTGACAGAGAATTTTCTCTTTCAGCTCCAGAAAAACAGTATCTTCTGTAATCTTTGATATTGTGCAGTTATAGTCGATTCCTTTACAACATACAGTCAATTCCTCATCGGGTCTCATACGCAGAGAACGTCCTATATGCCTTGCATTTTCACCTGTAAGCGTTATATTGTTCTCATTTATCTCATTAACAAAAAATCTCGGCATAAATACACTTCCTTAAAATATAGTCTGTAAACTGATTATATCATTTCTGTCAAAATTTTGCAAGATGCTTTGTTAATATATACAATCAAATCCGTCTGTTTTTGATTATTATAACGAATTTATTAATAAGTCTCGTTCTGTACATAGATTGTTAACAAACAATATGGAAAATAATGATATAATAACAGTATATATCATCAGATTATTCTGATTACGAAGGGACGATTTTTTATGAAATTTACAAAAAAACTGGCTGCAATGGCTGCATCTGCCGTTATAGCTACAACTTCAATTCCCGTTGCAGGAATAAACGCATCTGCTTCCGACCATAACTATTATGAAGCCCTTGCAATGTCGCTCTATTTCTTTGATTCCAATGCCTGCGGCAAAGAAGTAACAGACGGACCGCTTACATGGCGTGGCGACTGCCATACATACGATGCAGAAGCTTCTGTAGGCTCACTTGACGGTTCGCTCAAATCCGTTGTTGACCCCGACGGCGACGGCAAAGTTGACGTTTCCGGCGGCTGGCACGATGCCGGAGACCACATCAAATTCAATATTACGATAGGATTTGGACTTTCAAGTCTCGGTATGTCTGAATATTTCAATGAGGGTATTTATGAAAAAGTCGGTGCAAGAGACCATCTCGAATATGAAATGAGATGGGGTGCTGATTATCTCATGAAAACAACTTATCTTGACGCTTCCGGAAATGTTGTTGCAATTGCAGGTACTGTTGCTAACGGCGACGTTGACCACGGAATATGGTCTGCTCCCGAAGTTCAGACATATGACAGACCTATATACTGGCTCACAGCTTCAAAAAATAACTCAGCCGTATGCGGTGAAATGGCTTGTGGACTTCTTGCCACAGCTTATATACTCAAAGATTCCGATTCGGCTTATTCCGCTGAATGTATCAAATATGCAAAGGCTCTTATCGATTTCGGTACAAAGAACAGAGGAAACAATTGTGATGGTATGAGTTTCTATGGTACAGACTCAATGTGCGAGGACGAAATGGCTCTTGCTTCCGCATGGCTTTATATTCTCGGTGAGGGCAGTATGCCTACTCTAAAACCAAGTTCAGGACAGTACAACGGAATTTATGACTATTATCTCTACAGTTGGGATAAAGTATGGCAGGGATATGCTTCAATGATGTACAAGGCTACAGGCGACAAAGTATTTGCAGAAGAACTTAAATTTGAACTGAACAATCAGGGCGGTCTGAATGAAGGTACATACAATGCAAACGGCTGGGGTGCTTCACGCTATAACTGTGCAAAGCAGATGAATTCTTATCTTCTTGCGGACGGCGATGCAAATTCAAGCTATGCAAAAGGTGCAAAATATCAGATAGACACAATTCTTGGTGACAACAATCTGGGCTATAGTTTCCTTATCGGATTCGGCGACAAGTGGCCTACACATATTCACCATCGTGCAGCAAATCCGGGCGGAGAGGGTATAACTTCCGCACAGAACCCCGAAGCAAAGTATACAAACTATGGTATGCTCGTAGGCGGTATTGACGGAAGCGGTTACGAAGACCATGCAGACAGATACCAGTATACAGAGGGCGCTCTCGATTACAATGGTTGTTTTGCTATTGCCTGCTCATTTGCAGCCGCTCTCTATGGCGGAGATGCAACAACATTCGATACAATAAAATCAAGTGCATCTGAAATCAATGATAACTTCAAATTCGGAAACGGTTCTGTAACTCCACCTGAAACAACTACAGAACCGACAACAACAACTACTACTGAAACGACAACAACTACAACAGAAACAACAACTGATTCAACTACTGTAACTTCTGAACAGCCGACGGAAAATACAACAGTTACTACATCTACATCATTTATTGAAACAAAAACGCTGCTTGGCGATGCAAATGAGGACGGCTCTGTTGATATTGCCGATGCAACCGCAATCGTTCAGCATATGGGCAATCCCGATGAATACGCACTTTCGGAACAGGGAAAAATCAATGCTGATATTGTCAATCAGGGCGACGGCGTGACAGGTGCTGATGCTGTTGTACTTCAGCTTATAGAAGCTAAAAAGATTAAAGCTTCCGAACTTCCTGTAACTATGGACCAGTACAACGCACTTCTCAATGAATAATTAATAGTGTATGTCTTTAGACGGGTTATCTCTTTATAAAGAAATGAAAGGAAATCAAATGAAACACAAAATTATTGCTGTCTTTACAGCCTGCTGTATGATTTGCGGTGCTTTTGCGCTGAGTACTGTCAATGTTACAGATACCGCTGATAATACAATCAAGGCAAGTGCTGCTGAAGATTCAAAGCGTGAAACAAGGCATGGAAGTCTCACTCGTTGGGATTATTCATCACATGGTTATTTTGGAGACATTCATGTAAGCAATCTTGATTCTCTCGAGGGTTTTGAGGCTTCTTATAATGGAGACTCAACAAGCGATATTGACTGGAGCAAATGCACAGAGGTACACACCAGCTATACATGTGATTTTGTTGAAGTAGAATGGGACGAAAAGGCAAATGACTTTGTTATCAAAGACAGCACATGGGGTCCTTATACTTATAGTGGTTTTGTAACATTTTCCTTTGAAGATATGGACTTTTTCATTGACCTTAAATATATAACTATTATACCAATAACTACTACACCAACAACTACTACCACTACAACATACACATATCCACGCACAACAACTACTGCAACATACACATACACGTATCCTGTTACAACCACTGCAACATACGACTATACATACACTTACACATATCCACACACAACAACCACAACGAGAACAACAAACTCAACTACAGCAACATACACGTACACATATACATATCCGGTTACAACCACTGCAACATACACATATACGTATCCGATTACAACAGTTGAAACATACACTTACACATATCCACGCATGACTAACACAACAACTACAACAACTACAACAACTACAACAACTACAACAACTACCACTACAACAACTCCCGTGCAGGATTTCAGGATTATACCATCGTCTGTAAAAATGGAAATAGGCGATACAAATAAACTGGCGGTTATAGGTGTGTCAAATCCGTCGGAAATTATCTGGACAAGCGAAGATACTTCTGTAGCAACTGTTTCGGATAACGGAATAGTTACCGCAAAAGGTAAGGGAAGTACCATGATTTACGCTGTATATAACGGCAATGTCGCAGTATGCACCATAAACATCGGCGACAGTAATAACAGTATGATTCCGGGAGATGCAAACGGAGATGACTCTGTTGATATTGCAGACGCAACCGCAATCGTTCAGCACATGGGCAATCCTGATGAATACGCACTTTCAGAACAGGGAAAATTAAATGCTGATATTGTCAATAAAGGCGATGGCGTGACTGGTGCTGATGCTGTTGCAGTTCAGCTTATAGAAGCTAAAAAGATTAAGCAGTCCGATTTTCCGATTACTATGGAGCAATATAACGCACTTCTCAATGAATAATTAACAGTGTATTAAAAAAATCAAATAAATAATTACAGGATTTCTTCGGAAATCCTGTTTTATTT
>JAIDNR010000365.1:6923-8922 GCA_029063695.1 Ruminococcus sp. | reverse complement strand
AAAAGCACACTCCTATGAATACGATGAGAATTAATGCAGTGAAAGATGCTGTTTTGTCAAGCGTTGCATCAACTGTAATTGATTTGGGCTGTGGTGAATGTCGTCTTACTTCACTTCTTCTGAATGAATCTCAGATAAAGAAAGTGACTGCCTGTGATGTTTCTGTCCATGAGCTTGAAAAGGCGACAGGGAGACTTCATCTTGACAGAATGCAGTCATATAGAAAAAACAAGTTAATACTTATGCAGGCTTCCCTTACATATAAAGACAAGCGTTTTGAGGGATATGACTGTGCCTGTATTGTTGAAGTCATCGAGCATATTGAGCCTATGAGAATACCTGCTATGGAACGGAGTGTATTTGAATTTGCCGCACCGAAAACGGTTATTGTTACAACTCCGAACAGGGAATACAATGAAAATTACCAGTTTCTGAATAGCGATGAACTTCGTCATAACGACCACCGTTTTGAATGGACGAGAGAAGAATTTAAATCATGGACAGAGCATATCTGCGGAACTTTCGGATATACCTGTGAGATAAGCGGAATAGGCGATAATGATGATAACTACGGAACGCCTACACAGATGGGAGTGTTTACAAAAAATGAATAAGTTCAGAATAGAAATACCCGAATTCTGCCTTGTTGCACTTATCGGCGGAACTTCATCGGGAAAGTCAAGTTTTGCTGAAAAACACTTTCTGCCGACTGAGATTCTGTCGTCGGATTTTTTCAGAGGTATGGTATGCGATGATGAAAACAGTCAAAGTGTTTCGGGCGAGGCATTTGATTTATTGTATTATGCCGCAAATAAACGTTTGAATCTTATGAAGATGACTGTTATTGATGCTACAAATATTCAGCAGAGTGCAAGAAAACAGGTGATTGACCTTGCAAGGGAACAGAATGTTCATTCGGCGGCAATTGTACTTAATCTGCCCGAAGAAATTATGCAGGAACGCAATAAAGCACGTCTGGACAGAAATCTTCCCGAAAGAGTTGTTAGACAGCACTGCCGTGATGTAAAAAGAAGTATCAAAGGTCTGAAACGTGAGGGATTCCGCTTTGTATATGTAATCAATTCACTTGAACAGCTCGAAAATACTGAGGTAGTCCGCACTAAGTTGTGGAATGACCGAAAAGATATTCATGAACCTCTTGATATTATCGGCGATATTCACGGCTGTTGTGATGAACTTGAAATACTGCTTGATAAACTCGGTTATATAAAAGGTGACAGCGGATATATGCATCCTGACGGAAGAAAAGCTGCATTTTTAGGTGATTTCTGTGACCGTGGAAACAGAAATGCCGATGTCCTGCGTATTGTAATGGATATGGTGAAATCAGGAAACGCAATATCCGTTCCGGGAAATCATGATGTGAAACTGTTGAAATATCTTCGTGGAAAGAAAATCTCCATGACGCACGGTATTGATAAAACAATTGCCGAAATTGAAGCACAGGGTGATAAATTCAAATCAGAGGTTGCAGAGTTTATTGACAGCTTAATCAGTCACTATATTCTTGATGATGGAAAGATTGTCATTGCTCATGCAGGACTTAAACAGGAATATATCGGCAGGGCTTCGTCAAGAGTACGTGAATTTTGTCTTTACGGTGAAACAACAGGTGAAACAGATGAATTCGGCTTGCCTGTCCGACTGGATTGGGCTGCCGATTACAGAGGACGTGCCGCTGTTGTTTTCGGTCATGTTGCAGGCAGAGAAGTAAAGTCACTGAATGGTACTGTATGTATTGATACAGGGTGTGTTTTCGGCGGAAAATTGACAGCATACCGTTATCCCGAAAAAGAAATTGTAAGTGTTGAGGCTATAGAAGTGTATTATGAACCTGTCAAGCCGCTTGATGATAATATGGATAATTCAATGGGTGATATGCTTACAGTAGGCGATTTCAACCGCAGGCTTCATATCACTACAGAACTTATTCCGTATGTTGATATTCACGAAAATAATGCTGCCGCCGCACTTGAAA
>JAIDNR010000365.1:0-6913 GCA_029063695.1 Ruminococcus sp. | reverse complement strand
TTATGTCACGATTTGCCGCTGACCCTCATTGGCTGATATATCTGCCGCCTACGATGTCACCATGTGAAACAAGTGAACTTGACGGATTTCTGGAATATCCTTTACAGGCATTTGATTACTATAAAAAAATGGGCATACGCAATGTTGTCTGTGAAAAAAAGCACATGGGTTCCCGTGCAGTAGTTATTATTTGCAGAGATGTACAGGCAGCCGAAAAACGTTTCGGTATTACCGACGGAACAAGAGGTATCATTTATACAAGAACGGGCAGACGCTTTTTTGAAGATGAAAATACAGAAACAGAAATTCTGAACAGACTTGAAAACATACTTACAAAAACAGATTTCTGGACGGACTTTTCAACAGATTGGGTGTGCCTTGATGCCGAACTTATGCCTTGGAGTGAGAAAGCACAGGGACTTATCCGTACACAGTATGCACCAACGGGACGTGCAGGCATAGGCGGACTTTCTTCTGCTGTCAAGGCATTGGAGCAGGTCTGCAAAAGAGAAAATATTGCCTTTGACGTGGACAAAATTACATCTGGACAGAATATACAGCCGTCTGAACTTCTGAAACGCTACAAATCAAAACTGAGTGACATGGAAAAGTATATAAGGGCATACGGAGAATACTGCTGGACTGTAAATTCTGTTGACGATTACCGTATAGCACCTTTTCATATTCTTGCCTGTGAAGGTAAATTATTCAATGAAGAAAAGCACGTATGGCATATGGAAACAATCAGAAAATACATTACAGGTATTGATGATATTTTTATGGCAACGCCATATATCTGCGTTGATACTGAGGACGAATCAAGTGTACAGAATGGTGTGGACTGGTGGCTTGAACTGACTGCAAATGGCGGAGAGGGTATGGTTGTAAAACCCGAAACATATATCGCCAAGCAGGGGATAAAGCTTTTACAGCCTGCTGTTAAATGCCGTGGAAGTGAGTATCTGCGTATAATCTATGGTGCGGAATATCTTGAACCTGAACATCTTGAACGCCTGAAAAAACGTTCTCTCAGTCGCAAGCGTACTCTTGCATTAAAAGAGTTCTCTCTCGGTATGGAATCACTGACAAGATTTGTTAACAATGAACCGCTTTACAGGGTTCATGAATGTGCATTCGGAGTACTTGCATTTGAAAGTGAACCTGTTGACCCGAGATTATAATATTGTTATTATTGATTTTCATAATAAACTCATCTGATTTTGTATAATCATTGTTTCAGGTCTGATGGTATAAATATTAAAAAACATTTTCATTGCCACTTCAATTATCCCTTGACATCAAAACTACACACTCAACGTGTTTAGTACCGGGAAACAAATCAGCACCGCATATCTTATCAATAGAGTAATTATTTTCAGCGAGGAATTTGGCATCACGTGCGGCGGTAGCAGGATTGCAGGAAATCATGACAATTCTTTTGGGAGAAGCGGAAATAACAATTTTCAAAGTATCTTCCGAACAGCCTTTTCGTGGAGGATCAACGATGATAGTATCAGGATTACAGCCTTTTTTATTAAGTGATTCAAAGACCTCACCTGCATCACCGCAGTAAAATTCAGCATTGGAAATATTATTCTGTAGGGCATTCTGTTTCGCATTTTTTATGGCATCGGGAACAATTTCGATGCCAACAATTTTTTTTGTAAACTGAGACATAGAAAGTCCGATAGTACCTGCACCGCAGTATAAATCAGCGATAATATCGGAATCGGACGGATTTGCGTATTCAAGAGCTTTTTGGTATATCTTTTCCGCCTGAAAAGTATTTACCTGATAGAAGGAAAGAGGAGAGATTTTTATTCTATTTCCACACATTATATCGGTTATTTCCGGACTTCCTGAAAGTACAATACATTCATTTCCAAGAATAACATTTGTTTTATCAGGATTTATATTAAGCACTATGCTTTTTACATCAAAGAAAAGTTTGGTAAGTCTATTGCAGAGTGAGAAAAGTTGTCTTGAAATATTTTTTCTTGCAACTATACAAACCATAATTTCATTTGAATGATATCCTTTTCTTATATAGATATGACGAAGTATTCCTGTACCTGTTTTTTCATCATAGACAGAAAGTTTCTTTTCGTTTATATACTCAAGAACTATATCAAGGATTGCACTGAAAATCACCGGCTGGAGAGGGCAGTAAGTTAGTGGGATAACACGATGACTTCTTTGTGCATAGAATCCGCATACAGCTTTTCCGTCGATAACAGCAAGCGGATATTGTGCCTTATTGCGGTAATTATCCGGATTTTCAGCATAAATAAAGTCATCGAAACGGGGAGAAAGTCCGCCGATTCTTGTGAAAGCATCTCTGACAATTTCGTCTTTTGCACGGCATTCAGCCTCATAGCTTATATGTCGGAAAACACAGCCGCCGCACTTTCCATATACTTCGCAATGACGTACTTCACGGTCTGGAGACGGATTAATAATTCTGCTGACAATGCCGAAAGCATAATGACTTAATACTTTCACGATTTTTATTTCTACAATATCGCCTGCGGCAGTATTCGGAACAAATACAGCCATATCATCAATACGGCATACACCGCTTCCTTCTGATGTAAATCCTGTTATTTCTGCGATATATATTTTATTTTTTTCAGGCATTCCATAACCTCCTGTTTTTTCTGCATAAGTTCATCGAATCTTCTGATATATTCGTATGGGAATTTATAATTATGAATACGGCTGATTTTTCCGTCGGGATATACAAGTTTGGTTGATGCCGCACAGCCTGCACCAAGAATAGTCTGAGTTTCGTCCATAATAAATATATTGTACTGACTTTCAAATCCTTTTTTTGCATATCCGACATTTTCAAGATTATCAATAGTATTTTTCTGACGGTACATATAGTATGGCAGATAGCCGTATGACATAAGTTTTTCTATGCTGTAGTCGACCATTTCCGTTGCAGGATTCATCATATTTTCACAGCCTGATTCAAATAAATCGGCGGAACGTTTTACAGTTAATGTATGTACTGTAATGCTTTCGGGTGAAAGTTCAATAATTCTGTCAAGCGTATTTCTGAAACTTTCAGCGGATTCGGCAGGCAGACCTGCAATGAGGTCTGTATTTATATTATCAAATCCGATTTTACGTGCAAGTTCAAAGGCTTTTATTGCATCGTCACTAGAATGTTTTCGTCCAATAATACGAAGTACATCGTCATTGAGCGTCTGTGGATTCACTGAAATTCTGTCCGCACCGTATTCCTTGATAACACGCAGTTTTTCTTCTGTGATTGTATCGGGACGACCTGCTTCAAAACTGTATTCACGGATTTTGTCAAGTTCAAAATTATCTGCGACAGTACGCATAATTTTTTCAATATCCTGTGCGGAAATTGAAGTGGGAGTACCGCCGCCGAAATAAATCGTATCAATTTCAGTATCTGTATCTTTTACTATACCACCGATTATTTCAAGTTCACGGCAGAGAGATGATATATATTCGGGCATCAGTTTTATTGCGGAATCCATACTGTGTGATACAAATGAACAGTAACTGCATCTTGTCGGACAGAACGGAATTGATACATACAGACTTACGGCACGTTTGTTGATACTTTTGAGAATTGGGAGCTGATTTACTGCTGTTTCATAGGCAAGATTGAATTTTTTAGGTGATAATTCAAATCGTTCAGTTAAATTTTTTTCAGTCTCATTTCGGGAAAATCCCTGCTGAATCAATTCAGTTACTTTTTTTACGGGACGAATGCCCGTCATAAGTCCCCAAGGCGGAATAATACCTGTTTTTCTACATAAAATATGGTAAATCAGGCGACAGAGTTCATGCTCAATAACATCTTTTTCAGCAGTCAGTGGAAGTGATTTTATTTCTTTCTCAGGTTCATCACCATTCAGTCGGATTTGCGATGTAACAAATAATCCGTTGTCATAAATAACGTTTGCAAGGATATAATTATCACCCCGAGCGTCATTTATATTGTCAGAAAAACTGAATCGGGCAGTATGGAAAAAAAGTTTACATACAGCTTCAATTTCATATTTAAAAGAATTGCCGATTAAAACAATCGGCATTTTATTGTTATCAGTCATTTTTATCTCCGTATTTTACCATATAAGGATTATTTTTTCTTTCATAATCAAGAGTTGACGGTTCATTGTGACCTGCAAGTAGTTTTAAATCTCCGTCAATCATACAGACTTTCCTGATTGACTGTATCATTTCGTCAATACTTCCGTCGGGAAAATCAGTTCTGCCGATTGAACAGCAGAAAATCGTATCGCCCGAAAAGACTGTATCTTCTGTAATATAGCACACACTGCCTTTTGTGTGACCAGGAGTATGAAGTACACGGAAAGTATAATCGCCGTCGTGAATTTCGTCGCCGTCATGGATTACTGTATATTTTTCAACAGGCATAAACGGGTCGGAGGAGAGAAAATACATTGATGCACGGAGTGATAAATCTTCCGAGGAAAGTTTAGGCACATCATTTTCATGGATAAAAACTTCTGCACCTGTTTCACGACGGACAGCTTCAACGCCATCAATGTGGTCAAAATGACCATGAGTGAGCAGGATTTTTGTGAGTTTAAGGTTATTCATTCTTAGATATTCAATAACCATTCGTGGAGTACCTCCGATGTCCACGGCAACACATTGACCGTTGCCTGTTTCGGCAATATAGCAGTTGGCTTTCAATGCACCGAGATGAAATGTTTTTATATTCATGACAATCTCCTTAACTTAAAAAATTGCTGAATGCAAAATCCGTGATTTTTTAACACTGATTCCGCACTCTGAATAAATTATATATTATATAGTTGACCTGTCAACAGAAATAATACCCTTGATTTTTCTTATTTTTTCAAAGAGAGTCTTAAGCTGTTCTGTATTTGCAATTGTAATGGTACACTCAAAAAGTGCATTGCCGTTTTTCAACGTTCTGGACGATGAATGGACTATCGGTACTCTTGATTCAAGAAGTATTTCGGTTATATCATGCACAAGACCTACACGGTCGCTTGCTATAACTTCAAAACTTGTCTGCAACTGTGAACTGCTTGTATCAGACCACTGAATATCGCACCAGCGTTTGAGTTCTTCCACATCGCCACGCTGCAAAGCTGCCCTGTAGTTAGTGCATTTTTTTGTATGAACAGAAAGTCCATGACCTCTTGTTATGAATCCCACGATGTCATCACCTGGCAGAGGATTACAGCATTGTGCGAATTTTTTCTCGACATTATCAATCTGGTCAAGAATGATACAGTTTTTACCCTCGGATTTCGGTTTTACAATGCTTGCCCTTTCAAGTTCATTCTGTTCGCCGTAGAGCTTCTGATACTTGTCTTTAAGTCTGGGGATTATTTTATCAAGTGAAATTCCGCCGTATCCGATAGATGCATAGAAATCGTCAAGAGTTTCGCAGTTGTGACGGCGGAAATCGTCCTGTAGAAAATCTGAGCGTTTTTCTTCGGAAATATTGATTCGATGACGTTTGAACATTCTTTCAAGTTCAGCTTTGCCCTCAACAATATTTTCCTCACGTTTTTCTTTTTTAAACCATGAACGTATTTTTGAGCGTGCTTCATTTGTCTGTACAATATTGAGCCATGCTCTGTTCGGACCTTTTTCGGGGTCTTTGGTAGTAATAATCTGGCATATCTGTCCTGTTTCGAGCTTGAAATCAAGCGGAACGATTCTGCCATCAACCTTTGCACCGACAGTTTTATGACCTATTTCGGTATGAATACGATAAGCAAAGTCGATAACGGTTGAATCTTTCGGTAAGTCCACTGACATACCTTTCGGTGTCATAACGACAATATCTTCGGGAGCAATGTCAGTTTTTATAATACGGACAATATCTTCAACATCATCTGATGTCTGCTGGGCTTCAATAACCTGACGTACCCATGCAAGACGCTGTTCCATTTTATCTCTGCCACGTATGCCCTCTTTGTATTTCCAGTGTGCGGCAATGCCATATTCAGCCGTTTCATGCATATCCCATGTACGTATCTGAACTTCAAAAGGAATACCTTCTTCGCCAAGCACTGTAGTATGAAGAGACTGATACATATTTGACTTCGGGTGTGAGATATAATCCTTGAATCTGTTGGGAATCGGTCTGAATATTTCATTTATTATACAAAGTACGCTGTAGCATTCCGCAAGATTTGAAACAATAACTCTCACAGCATATTTGTCATATACTTCGTCCATATCCTTATGACCGAGAAAGCATTTCTTGTATATGCTGTATACACTCTTTACACGTCCCGAAATCTGCGGCGGCTCAATAAATTCCAGTTGTTTTACACGTTCTTCTATACGCTTTACAATTTTATTTATGAATGCCTCACGTTCTTCTTTTTTATTTTCCATAGCTTTTTCAATATCCATGTAAGCATATGGGTCAAGGTAACGGAAAGATAAATCCTCAAGTTCTTCTTTTATTGCCCTTATTCCGAGACGATGTGCAATAGGAGCATATATATTCATCGTTTCGGAAGCTACTGAAATCTGTTTCTTATATGGTCTGAATTTGAGTGTTCGTACATTATGCAGTCTGTCGGCAAGCTTTATAATCATAACTCGTATATCCTGCGACATTGCAAGTAGAATTTTCCGGACATTTTCAGCCTGCTGCTGTTCTTTTGAATTTGTTGAAATCTTGCTGAGTTTTGTAACTCCGTCAACGAGATTTGCAACGTCCTGACCGAATCTTTTCTGCAAATCAGAAAGTGTGGCAGGTGTATCTTCAACAACATCATGGAGAAGGGAGGCACATACTGTATCGGTATCCATACCGAGTTCAAGAACTGTCATTGCAACGGCAAGAGGGTGAATTATATAATCCTGTCCCGATGAGCGTTTCTGACCTTTGTGTGCCTTTTCCGCAAAT
>JAIDNR010000364.1 GCA_029063695.1 Ruminococcus sp. | reverse complement strand
TTTCTATGTTATATAATATATTTCCTGCGTGGGCAGAACGGAATACCATTTTATTCAATGCTTGCGGTACTTTGGTGTATTCAGCCATATACATATAAAACCAATAAAATGGCTATCCAGCGTATTATTGGAACAATTATCGGGGCAGTATCCGGCTTGGTCGTGATGCTTCTTGAAATATATATTTTTGATATTTATGACAATTTATGTGGATATTTCCTTAACGCATTTTTTATAATTCCGGTTCTGTACATAACAGTACTTCTCAACAAGCAAAACGCATCATATTTTTCGTGTGTGGTTTATCTGAGTATCGTTGTAAATCACATAACTGATTCAAACCCATACATTTTTGTGCTGAACAGAATACTTGATACTTTTATCGGAATTGCTGTTGGAATAGCTGTAAATTATGCGCATCTTCCACGAAAAAAGAACAAGGATTGTCTTTTTATTGCAGCACTTGATGATATGGTTTCACCGATGAAAGAAGAATTGTCAGCATATTCAAAAGTTGAAATAAACAGAATGCTTGACGACGGTATGAATTTTACTGTTGCAACAATGAGAACTCCTGCAAGTCTCATAAAACCTCTGAATGAAGTAAATCTGAAACTTCCTGTTATTGTAATGAATGGTGCGGCGTTGTATGATTTAAAGAAAAATACTTACCTTAAAGCTTATGTCATCTCAAATGAATCAAGTCGGGAACTGGTACAGCTGATTCGCAATAATAATCTGAACTGCTTTATAAATGCACTTTGTGATGATACCCTTATGATATTCTATAAAGACTTGAAAAACGAAGCTGAAAAAGATATTTTTCAGACGCTGAAATGTTCTCCGTACAGATGCTACATAAAACGTGAACCGTCCGAAACCGACAGAACTATCTATATTATGCTTATTGACAAAACCGATAAAATAAAGAAGTTCTATAATATACTTTCTGAAAAGTATAGTAATAAATTTAAGATATTATGCTATAGTTCCGATAAATATGACGGTTACAACTACATAAAAATATATAACAGGAATTCCGATACGGATAATATGATACAGTATCTTGCAGAATTACAAAAGCTTGAGTACAAAAAGCTGATTGAATCAGACAACAGTAAAAAATCTGATTTCAACAGCATCGTCCATAAACTAAAAAACAGCTATGAACCGCTTATATTCAGATAAAGTAAACCGCTGTAATTTTTTATTTACAGCGGTTTTTATTGATTCAAAGCATTTTTTTAAGGTTTTCACGGACAGTCTTAATGAAATTTTCACTGTTCAATACAACAGGATTGGGAATTGTAGTTATCAGGGCTAAATCCTTTGTCATTTTACCGCTTTCAATAGTTTCTATACAGGCTTTTTCAAGACAGTCAGCAAAATGAACAAGTTCGGGATTTGCATCAAGTTCACCACGCTTACGCAATGCACCTGTCCACGCAAAAATTGTTGCGACGGAATTTGTTGAAGTTTCCTCTCCTTTAAGGTGCTTATAGTAATGACGCTGAACAGTTCCGTGTGCTGCTTCGTACTCATAATATCCGTCAGGCGAAACAAGAACGGAGGTCATCATAGCAAGTGAACCGAATGCGGACGAAATCATGTCACTCATAACATCGCCGTCATAGTTCTTGCAAGCCCAGATATATCCGCCTTCGGACTTCATAACTCTTGCCACAGCATCGTCAATAAGAGTATAAAAATACTCAATTCCAAGAGCCTTGAATCTGTCAGCATACTCTGTTTCATAAATCTCATTGAAAATATCCTTGAAAGTATGGTCGTATTTTTTCGAGATAGTATCCTTTGAGGCAAACCACAAATCCTGTTTTGTGTCAATCGCATAGTTGAAACAGCTTCTTGCAAAGCTCTCAATGGACTGCTCAATATTATGCTGTCCCTGAATAATTCCCGCACTCTTGAAATTATGTATCAGCTCACGGGTTTCATTTCCGTTTTCGTCAGTAAAAACAAGCTCCGCCTTTCCTGCACACGGAATTTTCATCTCGCTTGCCTTATAGACATCGCCGTAAGCGTGACGAGCAATAGTAATAGGCTTTTTCCAGTTCTTCACACAAGGCTCGATGCACTTTACAGGAATAGGTGTTCGGAAAACAGTCCCGTCAAGAATAGCACGTATCGTACCATTCGGACTTTTCCACATTTCTTTTAAATCATACTCTGTCATTCGTGCAGCATTGGGCGTAATTGTTGCACATTTAACTGCAACACCGTATTTTTTAGTTGCTTCTGCTGATTCAAATGTAACTCTGTCATCGGTTTCGTTGCGATGTTCAAGACCTAAATCGTAGTATTCTGTTTTCAGGTCAATAAACGGAAACAGGAGTTCGTCCTTGATTATTTTCCAAAGTATACGCATCATTTCGTCGCCGTCCATTTCAACAAGCGGTGTTGTCATTTTGATTTTTCCCATTGTAAATCTCTCCTTATATACGATTTTCAACTGAATGATAATCCTTATGAATTCCGACAAATTTATATGCCGGACGGATTATTTTTCCTTTGTTTACAAGTTCCTCAAGACGATGTGCAGACCAGCCTGATATTCTTGCAATGGCGAAAATCGGTGTAAATAGTTCACGTGGGATTCCAAGCATAGTATAAATGAATCCGCTGTAAAAATCGACATTTGCACATACAGGCTTTAATAAATTTCGCTTTTTCGCAATGCATTCAAGACCGATTCTTTCAACTCTGTCATAAAGTTCAAATTCCTTTTGCAATCCTTTTTCCTCAGAAAGTTCTTTTGCAAATTTTTTAAGGATAACTTCACGAGGGTCAGAAACGGTATAGACTGCATGACCAAGACCATAGATAAGTCCCGAACCGTCAAAATGTTGTTTATCAAGAATTTCCATAAGATAACAACGAATTTCACTTTCATTTTCCCAGTCAGAAATATTTCTCTTTATGTCATCAAACATCTGCTGTACTTTCATATTCGCACCGCCATGACGTGGACCTTTCAGCGATGAAATAGCCGCACATACTGCGGAATATGTATCAGTTCCGGAAGATGTCACAACATGATTTGTAAAAGTCGAGTTGTTTCCGCCGCCGTGTTCCGCATGAAGTACAAGAGCAATATCAAGAACTCTTGCTTCAAGAGGCGTGAAATTTCCGTCCTTATGAAGCATATACAGAATGTTCTCTGCAGTGGAGTACTCTTTTTTGGGTGTACGAATAAGTAGACTGTGTCCCTCCTCAATATGACGATACGCATAATATGCATAAACGGCTATAAGCGGAAGTTTTCCTATTAGCTGAAGCGACTGTCTGAGAACGTTTGAAACCTCAATGGAATCAGGATATTCATCGTAAGAATACAACGTTATAACGCTTTTCTGAAGAGCGTTCATTATATTTTTGCTTGGAGCTTTCAGAATGACGTCACGAATAAACTGTCCGGTAAGCTCCTGCAAACTGCTGAGAATTTCAAGAAAACTTTCCATTTGTTGCTTATTCGGAAGTTCACCAAAAAGCAGTAGATACGTTGTCTCCTCAAAAAGATAACGCTGATTCTTGGAATTTTGTAACAACTCATATACGTTATATCCCTGATAGTATAAGTTACCATCGGCTGGTACTTTTTTACCATCTTTTATTTCATATGAAACAACATCGCTTATCTCTGTAAGCCCTGTAATAACGCCTTTTCCGTCCTTGTCACGAAGTCCTCGCTTTACATCATACTGCTTATAAAATTCAGAATCAAATTCTCCCGAAATCATGCAGTATTTGACAAGCGCGTCAAACTCACGGTTCAACACGTCCGTCATTTCCATCATCGAACGATTCATTTCCTTCACCTCTATAATGACTTAACGAATGATTTAACGATTTTAACGCTGTTATTATCTTTTACATAAGAAAATTCGGGATGCCATTGAACACCCAAAACAAATTTTACATCCGGCATATATACAGCCTCTATCAATCCGTCCTCAGATATTGCGGCTGCCTTTAAGTATGGTGAAATCTTCTTTATAGCCTGATGATGATAGCTATTTACGCCTATCTTATTTTGGCAAAGAATATTTGAAAGAGGCGTAGACGGTTTAATATCAACAAAATGAACAGTTCTGTCATAAGGCGGTTTCATATGATGATTGATTTTGCTTACGTATTCAGTTGACAGATCCTAATACAGCGTTCCGCCTAAACAAGCATTTATAATCTGTATTCCACGGCAAATACCCAGAACAGATTTATCTTTATCAACTGCCGCTTTAAGGAGATACACCTCCATATTGTCACGCAGTGTACATGGCATACCGCAAGTGGTTTTTGGTATTTCTCCATATAATTCAGGAGATACATCCTGACCGCCTGTCAGTAAAAATCCATCGCACATATCAAGCAAACAGTCTAATTCTTCTTTATTATCAGTCAGAGGCAGCATGATTGGAACTGCTCCATGTTCTTCAAGCATTTTCATGTATCTCGGAAGCATCCAATAGCTGTTTTTATTATCGTCAAACAAGGGCATACAGCCGATAATTTTCATTATTATTTCCTCATTTCATTGTTGTGGTTTCTGAATGAGTTGTAACAGTCACCGAATTTATGTGAGCATTTGAAACGGACTGTCTATGAATTTCCTGATGTATTTTTGTATGTGAAATATTTTCGAAATTATCTTCTCCGATTTTTTCTGCATTAAATCCCAGCGTTTTCAGGCTCAGAAACAGACCTTCATCAAAGGGACATTTCACAATATTTTCGCTTATTTCAGCAGAAATATGTCTGCTTCCGAGTTCATAGCAAAGACGTCCCATTTCCTGCATTGTTTTTACAGTTATCATAATTTTCATTGAAACCACCTCAGAAATTGTTATTTTTTACAAGCTTGAAAATTACCGTTCCCTCTACAATAAGCAGTGAGGCAAAGTGGAAAAAAACCGTTGATTTTTCGGGAGATTTGATTTCGGCAAGAACTTCGCAGGTCAACGGATTCAGAATCTCTGCAATTACTTGCCCACGTTCAACAACATCGCCGATTTTTGTTTTTATTCTGCAAATTCCTCCACAGGGAGAATGTACTTGAAACATATCCGATTCATGAATAATTGAAGTAACATATCCCGCATGAATAGGATAATTTATGATTCCACGTTTTTTCATGAAACGCAGAATTGCATTAAGGGCATTGTCAGCTGAATCCTCTTTCATATCGTCAGTGGAGTGCGTAAAGAGCGAATAAGCCTTTGTATTCCACAGCTGCCAGTTGTAGTTCAGCGTTGTTGTGTCATAAGGTTTCGGCGAACGTTTCAGAGCATACGGCAAACCAAAATCCGCAAGTCCCTCGTCTGTTGTGAACTCTGTAACCATCTGCTTGACATGAGTCAGAAAACGTCCCGGCTGATAGAAACTTGCAAGCTGTATGCCGTATTCAAATCCCTGTATTTCTGCAAAAATACCGTCTGCAATACGCTGGGTAGTCTCGCCGAGATCATATCCCGGGAACATTCTGTTAATGTCGGTGTTATCCATTGCCCAGAAACGTTTTCCGATATTCATTGAGTGATAATTCGCACAGGGAATGACCATAATTCCTGTATTTTTAGTAATATGTCCGTTGATTTCAAGTTTTTTCAGTTCCTGAACAAGTCTTGCACAGACGTACATCTGCTGGACTTCATTTCCACGCATTGCACCCATAATACATATTGTTTTTTTGCTCATATCGCCGAAACAGAACGCTTTTATTTCAAGCGGCTCTCTATAAACAGATTCAAGAGTGAAAATTGTTTTTTCAGTCATTTTCCTTATCCTCCTGACGTAAAATTCTTGCAATAAGCGAACCGCCGTAAACTACAGGATATTCACGCAAAGTGAACAGAAGTCCCGAACATGGAGCAACTGCATTTTCTGCAATCTCGCCTGTTAGAGGATCAACAATTCTTCCGATAATATCACCCTCTGAAACAATACTTCCGAATTCTGTGTCGGGGACAAAAATTCCTGCCGCAGGGGAATTTACAAATCCCACTGCACCGTCAAGAGAAACTACAGGCTCACGGATTTCAGCAGTTTCAACATCTTTCAGCATTTCAAGATTCACAAGCAGATTTATAATTCCGTCCATAAGCTGTTTGCAGTATTCTTTCGTAATCCTCATGCCAACGCCCATTTCCACAACAAGAGTTTTTGTACCAGCTGAATTAAGGGAATGTGCAAGCGTGGATTCAAGTACCGTTGCCGATGCGTGAACCCATACGAAATCCACATTAAGCATTTTAGCATACGGCAGAAGTATTTCGGAAGTAGGAATGCTCATACGTATCTGCGGAATCTCACGCAGAAAAATATTGCTTGCGTGAATATCAATACAAACGTCCGCACCCTTCAAATCCTCCAGAATTTCGTGAGCAATCATTTCGGGCATAGTACCCGATTCAGTACCCGGAAAAGTTCTGTTCATATCGAGGTCATAACCCGGAATGCCACGCATTATGCTGTCTATTCCGAGCGGATTAAGTGCAGGATAAATATCGACTGTTCCGTTGAGTTTGTCTATATTTTCTTTCAGATATTCGCCCAGTGCATAGCAGATATACTGCCCCTCCAGTTCGTCACCGTGAGTTCCCGTAACTATGCAGATACGCTTTTTTGAAGTACCGTTTTTGATACTGTTTTTCTGTATTTTAAGTTTTTCGTTCACCGCAAGACCTGCCTGCGATATTGTCTTTATCATTGGTAAAACCTCCTTAATACGCCGTTTTCAAACTTGATGTGATAAGCTGCAACTGCTTTGTGTACGCTCCGAACATCACGCCTCTGTCAATGGAGCAGTCACCGAAATCACGTCCCTGCGACAAAACGAGGTAATCCTCATTTACGGGACAATTATTGGCAGGGTCAAAACCAAGCCACTTTCCGCCGTCCCATATTTCTATCCAACTATGAGTTTCACCGTCGCAAGCCGCAAGTCCTGCAATGTAACGGCAAGGGATATTATCCATTCTCAACAATGCAAGCATAATGTGTGAAAAGTCCTGACACACGCCCTTTTTCAGTTCAAAAGCCTGAACAGCCGTTGTTTTTGTATCAGTAACGCCCTTTTCGTATTGAACTAAATCGGACAGAATATCCGAGAAAAAAACGGCTCTTTCAAAGGGATTTTTCTTATTGCATTTTGCGGAAATCTCACGATAAAAATCCAGTAGTTTTTTGTTCGGCTTAGTATATTCCGACTGATACAAATAACAGGGCATAAAGTCTGTTTTCGGCTTAGATACGTCAATTTCTGCACGTCCGCTTATCTCGAAATCAAGAAAACGGTGTTCCTTTGAAATATATCCTGATGTAACTGTGTTGCCGAATGCATCAACTGTATTTTTGGTTGGCACAAACGGAGAAATATTCATCTCACAGCTGACAATATGTTGTGTACTGCTTTCAATCGGCAGACAGCGGAGCGCAAATGAATGGTCGTGAACATAGTTATCAAAAGTGAGTTTTGTAGCAAAAGAAAAGTTCAGAATCTTCATATTGCACCTCCGCTAAAAAGTCTGCTGATAAGTGATATTGCAGAAAACTCCTGATATTGGAAACTTTCTGAATAAACAATCTCTTTCAGATTTTCAAGAATGGTTTCATTATATCTGTATGGCGTATTTTCGGGGATTCTTTTTAAAAACTCACACATTCGCTCAAATTCTGAAATGATTTTTTCAGTGCGGTATTTAAGTCTTATGTAAAGCTCCACACGTTCAACAGACTTTGCACAAAGAAAAATATCACGTATTTCCTCACTGTAAACATGGTCAGTGAAACAGCCATAAAAACCGTACAAAATATCCTCCAGCGGCATGAGTGCAACAACAAGTCCCTGCGGAGTATTTTCAGCAGATTTCAGCTTATCCTTTGCAAGCTGTAAGTAAGCGAGTGCCTCTGTTGAGATTTCTTCTCTCAGAACAATTCCATTATCATAGGCACGCTCCAGACTGTATGCCGCCGAACAGCTGTTATTCACGTCAAAAATGAAACTGCGGAAAAATGCCTTGTAATCACCGTAAATATCATCAAGACCAAAACAGTCGAGATATTTTTTGTAATGCTCAGGGTCTTTATCAATAACCTTATCGTAAAGTCTTTCAAGGGATTTCAATGTTGAAAAAGCCCTTTCTGTGTATCTTCCAAGCCAATATATTCTGCTGCTTTGTTCTGTGGAAATACTGCTTGTGCATTTTTGAATCATAACATTACCCATGTATCTTTAAAGCCTCCTCCTTGTGATGAGTTTACTACGAATGAATCGGGATTCCGTGAAAATCTTGTAAGTCCCGACGCCCATACTCTTGTGGTTTCACCCGACAGTACAAACGCTCTCAAATCTGCTTTCCGCATTACCTGTTCGTCGTTTTCAAGAATGGGCAAATCCTTGAAATCAATTACTTCCTGAGCAATGAAACGTCGTGGCTCATTGATGATAGTACGCTTGAACTGCTCCAGTTTTTCTTCAGACAAATCACTTCCGAAAACAACACCGTAACCGCCTGCTTCAGCAACGTCCTTGATAACGAGCTTGTGAATATTTTTAAGAACATAGTCTTTATCATCTTCATAAAACGGCAGATAAGTCGGCGCATTTTTAAGTATTGCTTTTTCGCCGAGATAGTATTCTATCATCT
>JAIDNR010000363.1 GCA_029063695.1 Ruminococcus sp. | reverse complement strand
TCGATGTTGTTGTTGCTTCACCTGTCATGATGTGTCTTGTTGGGCCTCTCGGTAAGATTCTCGGACCTCGTTGACTTATGCCGAACCCGAAGGCAGGTACTGTAACTCCCGATGTTGCCAAGGCTGTAACAGAGGCTAAGGCAGGTAAGATTGAATATCGTCTCGACAAGACAAATATCATTCACTGCCCGATTGGCAAGGCTTCTTTCGGTTCTGCAAAGCTCGAAGAGAACTTTAATGCTCTCATGGAAGCTATTGTTAAGGCTAAGCCTGCTGCTGCTAAGGGTACTTACCTCAAGAGCTGCACAGTTACTTCAACAATGGGTCCCGGAGTTCCTGTTGCTACAAACAAGTATGGTGTATGATTTAAATATAATACAAAGACTGTGCAGAATTATTCCGCACAGTCTTTTTTGTTCACTCACTCTGATTGCCGTAATATTTACGGAAAAATTCAATAAACATATCGGGTATAAACTGCCAGTGACCTGAATCTTCATATATTTTGCACTCTGCCGTTTCTACTCCATGACTCTCCAAACGTTCCATAAGACCGCTTATACCCTCAAGAGTTGTTGGATATTCGTCATAATATTCTTCATATTCAGGGTCTTCATTTTCTCCTCCGCACACGAAAAGCACCTTATCAAGAGTATCATTTCTTTCCCAGTAGCCATACTCATCATAACAGGCATCGGGATTCTGTTTACCGTCTACACGATGAAGTTCCCATAATGCCGGACTTCCTATTATATAGTACCTGAACGGTTGATTTTCGTACTTATCAGAGTTAAACACGGCATAATGCGAAAGTACTCCGCCAGCCGAGTGACCGTAAAATCCCGAATGTTCACAGTCTATATTATACATTTCACTGAGGTACGGCATAAGATTATCCACGATAAAATCACAGGTTTTCTCTGTTTTCTGGTAAAAATATCTACTTCTTACTTGTTCATCAGTTCCGTTGATTTTATAGCTGTAGCCGATTGTAACAAGAATAATATCCTGTATTTCGCCATTTTCCATGAGTTTTCTTATAGACGGAACGTTTCCGAATCTCCATACGCCGTCTGAAAATACAAACATCGGATAGGTCTTTGATTCATCAAAATCAGGCGGTAAAGTTACATGAACAAGAAATTCCGTGTCAAGTTCTTCGTCATATATCGAAATTTCCTTTATGAAATCCTTTATTTCCTCAACTTCACTGAGGTCATACTCCCACACATCTTTATAGTCACCATCAAAAGCAACATTATATATCGATTCATCACGCAATTTTTCCGCTTCTTCCTTAGTTATTTCCTCATAAGTTCCATCAATTACACTCTGCCACAAAGCAACAGTATCTTCATATACCTGCTCAGAATCAAATAATGTATCGTCGTTATAAAATTCAGCCTCTTTGGAAATTGATTCTTTAATATAATTTTTAACCTCGTCAAAATTATGAAGTATCAGTTTCTCCTGAACTTCATTATCCTGAGTAACCCAATACACTTCTCCGCCGTCGTAGTCGTATTCAGGAAAATGATTGTAAATCCATCTTCCGTCAACAAATGCCATATCAATATACCTGAAATCACTGTCCAGTTCAGCATTGTTCCTGATACTCTCTTCATATTCCTCCTGAGTAATCAAACCCAAATCTTTGCAATCCTCAGTACTCTTGCGAAGGTCATCGGCAGTTCCTATATACACCTGTACTCTGCCCGTACTTTCCGTCTGAGTGTCCTGTACATCATCGTCAAGAAGAGTAAGTTTTCCGACTTTCACTCTATCAAGTTCTTTCTGTGTCATGAAATTTTTCAGCTTTGTACCTGTTTCCTCATTCACAACAACAGAACTCTCATTTTCAGAAAGACTGCTGTCACCGTTTCTCCCCTGACAGCCCACAGCACTCATCATCACTGACATAAGAGTCAGCACGGCGATAAATTTTTTAACATACATTGTTTTTTCCTCCTAATTTATATAGTTATATATAAGTGATTTTAAAAGTCAAAAAAGACGAAGCCACAATATATTTTTTTGTTTTAACTTAATTGCTGCTGCT
>JAIDNR010000362.1 GCA_029063695.1 Ruminococcus sp. | reverse complement strand
TTTAGTAAAAAGACTTTCACCCGGTCCGAAAGGGTCTGTTGAATCAACTATTATAACATCGTATTTATTATCACATCTTCTTATGAATTTAACGCCGTCCTCGCAGAAAATATGCACTCTCTCATCGCCGAGACAGCAAGCAGTAGTCGGGAGAAATTTCCTGCTCACTTCAATAACAAGTTCATCAATTTCAACCAAGTCAATACTTTCGACATCGGGATAACGTGTAAGTTCACGGATAACACCGCCGTCCCCTGCTCCGATTACAAGAATATTCTTAGGATTAGGGTGAACAGCCATAGGAATATGTGTAATCATTTCATGATAAATAAACTCATCTTTTTCAGTAAGCATCATATAGCCGTCAAGCGTAAGGAATCTGCCGAACTCTTTAGAGTCGAAAACGTCAATGCGCTGAAATTCACTTTGTGCCGTATAAAGCTGACGGTCAACTTTAATCGAGAACTTTACATTAGGTGTATGTCGTTCAGTAAACCATAATTCCATAAAAATCCTCCTTTAAAACTTGTTTTATTCTCCGTATAGAGCATCAGTAACAGCCTGAATAATAGAATATTTGTCCTTTCCCAACTCTGCCTTTTTGGCTTCAAGGTCGAAATTCTCACCAAAAAGCAGTTGCTTCTGCATAATGGTTTCCTTATCTGTAACACTGATTCCTTTATTAAGAACAACGACGAACCGATAATTCTGCGGATTTCCCACATATTCTTCATATTCGGCAATTAAAGCCTCTGCTTTTTCAAGAAATTCGCTCTTTCTGGATTCATCATCTATATTCAAAGTAAAATGAAATATATATTCCTTATCCGAACCGACAGTTTTGCCGTCAACTTCGGAAATTTTCATACAGTCATTTTCATTGACACGCTTTTCTATATCAGAAGCACATCTTTCGTCATACATATCTACAACAGAATAGAAAAATAAATTTATTCTGAATCCATCACCCTCATGCCCTATTTCATCTTCTTCATGATTTTCACATTTAAAATATTTACTTATAACATTGTCATAAATATCCTGCTCAGCTATATAACTTACAGACGTTGTATAAAGTGAATATACTGCACCCGTATCCATAGCTTTTTTGCTTTCGAAATATTCCTTTTCATTCTCATATTTATTCGTAAGAAGCTGAACGGAATGCTCACTGTCGTTCTTGTCAGAGAATGTTACATACCATTCTTTCTGTCCTGTTTCCTCTGAAGAACGAGTTTCTTCAATAGTATATCCATCCTTGCCGTAAGCATAATCAATAAACCCCTTATACTTTTCAGGCAAATCAGTACCGTATTTTCCACAGGAAGTAAGCAGTACCAAAGCTGTCAATGATGTTAATAAAAATAATCCCTTTTTCATAAAAATTTCCCTTTAAAAGTTATTGTATGAATTTCAATATATCATCTTCAATAATAAGCTTTCCTGTTTCTGTTCTGTCATCTTCATAATAAAAATACGGTCTTTTTTCAGCTAAAAGTTCATCATCTTTCATAATCAAATTATAATCATACGCCATTCTTTCACATAGTCCATATTTTTTATCGTTTTTATAGTCAAAAACCTCTATATGAGTATCACATATACCACTACCGAACATTACAGTTGAACATATTTCAGGAAAGCCGTCATTTGTTAAGTCTGTAAAATATACACTGAAAACAGGCATACCTGAAATCAGCCCTTTTTCATTTCCGTTTTCTATGGCTGTAACAGAAAATTCAGTCCATTTAAACGTTACATCGGGAAAATCTTCAAGCATAAGTTCTGATTCAAAATCTTCATCGGGATATTCAGCACTTTTATAATAGTCATTCCATTTGTACACTTTATTTTGCTCCCAGTTATTTTGAATTTCTTTGCGTTGACTGCATGAAGTCAAAACCAGACAGCTTACAATTAACCAATAAGATACTTTATACTTCATAAATTTATTCTCTGCTTTAACTAATAAATTAAAACTTTTTGTTTGAATCAAGCAAAATCTTCATATTATGATATTTTGAAATTACATCTTCAAATCCGATTAACTTATACAAAT
>JAIDNR010000361.1 GCA_029063695.1 Ruminococcus sp. | reverse complement strand
TTTCTAAAACGTGAAAATTTCGGAAAGCAGTACAGCAGTACAAGTGTTTTCGCATCGAAAATCATTTGCGGAGACTGCGGCGGTTATTTCGGTGCGAAGGTCTGGCACTCCAATTCTAAATACCGCCGTGTGATTTATCAGTGCAACAGCAAATTCAAGGGTGAACATTTCTGCACTACACCGCATCTGTATGAACCAGAAATTCAACAGAAGTTTTTGAATGCTTTTTCCCGATATTTCGGGCAGAAAGATGTGGTTATCAAGAATTGCCTGTTTGTACTGAATCAACTGAAATTGGAGAGCGAACACAATATTGAGTTGCAAGCGGAGTTTGACGAAATCAATAAACAGCTGAAAGAATATATAGAAAGCGGCGGAAAAAACGCCGATTACAGCGAACTTAATGCACGTTACGAGGAAATCGCCGCACAGATTGATACTGAAGAACAGATTGCAATTGAGCGTAAGGGCAGAATTGCCAAAATGCAGGAAATTCTGCATGTGCTAAAAAAATCCGATTCCATTCTTGAAACCTTTGATGAGAATATCTGGACAGCTCTTGTTGAAACGCTGACCGTTTTTCATGACGGCAGTATGGTATTTCTTTTCGAAGATGGTACAGAAGTCAAAATCTGAATAAATAACAAAGTCCCTTAGCAGCGAAAAGTACGCTGTTAAGGGGTTTTTGCTGTCAAACGTTTAGTGGGTGCATCGGGAACTGTAATCGTTTGATTTTGCACCCATTTTTAATCATTGTTAGAAAAAATATCACCGCAAGCCGAAACTCCTGCGGTGATTGATTTGTCCCTTTTTAGTAATCTTAAACCCTGCTATTCTCTTTTATTGTGCAGAATGAGAGAACTATTTATTATTTAAAAGTAAGCGTCTCATTAATACGAGATCGAAAACGTCAATTCTGTCATCTTTGCAAAGATCTCCAGCCTTCCAGTCAGTAAGCTTGACATCTGGTACAGCCAACAACCATTTCTGCATTGTTACTACATCAGCAACATTGAATACTCCATCAGCATTAACATCACCTTCTATATTGCCTGATATATATGTATCCCAGTCAGGCAACTCATCAAGTGTAATGACATACTCGCTTTGGTATGTTTTTTTAAGAATATGTGCTTCGGTATATTCATCGGAAAACACACCGTTTTTGGTGATATAATTCTTATTCCATGTATTGAACCATGCCCACTTTGTATTAGCGGCAATTACATTGTCAATATCAAATACAACGCCGTTTTCTGTCATAGCAATCATCTTTTTTCCGCCGGAATAATCCAGAATTTCGGAAAATTTAGCAGCACTTGCAGAATAGACGTGCTTGTCAAGATAGAGATCTTCGCCAATGATATCCACATATTCATCACCGGGATACCAGTCCTTATTCTGACCATTCCATACCCAGATTAGATTGTGGCAGCCATATTCATTAGTCAGCTTATCATGCAGATACCTGTACAGTTTCTTGTACGGCTCAGCTCCTTTTGCACCCCACCAGAACCAACCGCCGGATGCTTCATGGAGTGGTCTCCAGAGAACTGGAACTCCTGCTTCTTCAAGGCGATTCATCTGCTTTGCAATTTCAGCAATATCAGCATCAAGGAGCTTCTTACCCTCTGCATCATCGCCATTCATTATTGCTTGAATATCAAAATCAGTATTCTTAGTGTAGAATCCACCCCACCATCTTGGATTTCCGTTCTCGTCATTACCTTCCTTCAGATACTTGTTAGGAGCATTCCAATGCCAGCAGAATGTAACTATACCACCGTTTTCATGGAAATCAAGTGCAGTTTCAACCACCTTGGGTTTGCCGCCCATTTCCTGTCTTGCAAGAGAGTAACTCATCATATCAAGTCCGAGAATTGCAGGATATTTTCCTGTCACCTCATAAATTGACTTGAACTCATCGCTATTCATACCGTTATCAACCACCTGCCCGGACAGAATCCGTTTACCGTAGCCCTCACATAAATAAGAGAACAGAGCTTTTGTTTCAGGTGTTGCATCGGAATCACTTAGTATATCGCTTACCTGATATGCAGAATCTGGAACGGATTCTGCCGCCTGTATTTTCAGATAGTCAACTGCAATCCATCCCCATGATTTTGTAATTGAAATCTCATGCTTTCCTGCCGTAAGAATGACTTTGTTAAGAACAGCATCGTTATATTCATCTGCCTTTGTAACGAATGTACCGATATATTCGCCATCAATAGATACTTTATTTGTTTTGTCACCGCCATATCCCATAGAATTGAAGATAAGATCATATGTGCCGTTTGCAGGTATCTCAACGCTGAACGTCATAACGTCATTACTATCTGAGAATTTACCGACTACCTTACCTCCCGATGCGCCGGTTTCCGAAAAACTTTTAAGGTTGCCTGTCAAAGTGGCGTCCTCGGCTTCATAGAGAAGTTCGTTTTCAGCGTTTACAGGAAATGCCGATACTTGTACAAGTATCGAAAGAGCCGCTGCGAGTCCGATAATCTTTTTTTTCATACTATTCTCCTTTGCTTTAAATTACAGAACAAAATTGTGTTTTACTTTATTTCCATTATACAATAAAATTCATGGATTGTCAATCCAAAATGGGCAGTTAAGGGACTTTTTGCTGTCAAACGTTTAGTGGGTGCATCGGGAACTGTAATCGTTTGATTTTGCACCCAGCAACAAAAAATGCACCCACTAAGTGAGTGCATTTCTTACATTGTATCATTGCTGATACGATTATGGTCTGAGTGACGGGACTTGAACCCATAAATAAATCAGAATAAAGTGCTATTTATAGGTAATTAATTAGTTATGTGTCATATTTCATGTCATATATTTTGCTTTTTACTTCATTTTTTCATCAATATTTACAACGTGTTCTACAATCTTCTCAAGCATATTTTTTCTTACATATCAGACATATGTCTTTAGATGAGGAATTTTTTGACTAAATTCAGTTAAATTTATGAATTAACAAAGTTTGTTTTATAGTAAAATAAAATAACAATATGTATTTCGTGCGGCACATATTGACTTTCAGAATATAAAAATCTAAAATCTAATTAAAGACATTTATATCAAAATTTGCTAAAGAATGACTGAACGATAAAAATGAATTCAATAAAATAATTTTAAAGTCCTTTTTTGTCGTATTTTGATAAAAAATAAATGGTAAAATTATGCATTCATACAAATTATGAT
>JAIDNR010000360.1 GCA_029063695.1 Ruminococcus sp. | reverse complement strand
ATATATTTGTGATATAATGGTATTATAAAGAAATAATGTGTGAAGAACACATACACTAAAGCTCAAGTTTTTTATACTGTTTAATCGTCTTTTTGTAGAAAAAATGATTTTTGCATTATCTATATTACGTTGTGTATAAAAGTTGGTGAATATTGATAAAAATTATATAATTATTTAAGTCAAAAACACGATTGAAAAATAACTTTTAATATGTTATAATTGTTATTATTAAGGCAGTGTGAATTGCTACGGCTTAATAAAAAATATGGAGGTGGTTTCTTTATGAAGAGTTATTCCTATATTGCTCAAGACGCTCGTGGAAAACAGGTCAAGGGCAAGGCAAATGCTGAAAATGAACAGGAATTCCTCGAAAAAATGAAAGAACGAGGTCTATTCATCAAAGACTACAAAGAAGAAGCAGCGAGTGGTTCAAGGTCAATTTACAAGTTCACTACAAACGAACTCTCATTCTGCTGCCGTCAGCTCAGTGCTATGCTTACTTCCGGTCTTACCCTCGTTAAAGCAATTGACATCATGACAAGAGAGCAGGAAAATGAAAAAGCCAAAGCTATTTGGCAGGACATCTATGAGAATGTTCAGAAAGGTGAATCTTTCTCATCAACACTTGAAATGCACGCCGGTTCATTTCCCGACTTCCTCATTTCAATGGTAAATGCAGGCGAATCCAGTGGTTCTCTTGATGTTATCATGACAAGAATGTCAGACCATTATGCAAATGAAAACAAACTGAAAAACACAGTAAAAAGTGCCATGATTTACCCTGTAATACTTGCGGTTCTCTGTGTTGTTATCGTTATTTTCCTTTTTGCATTCATCATGCCTACATTCATTGATATGTATGATGACCCGTCTACAATGCCAGCACTCACAAAGATGATGGACGCAATTTCAAAATTTATCATTAATCAATGGTACATACTTATTATTATTGCTGTTGCAGCATTCTTTGGCATAAAATATATGCTTAAAGTGCCAAGCCTCAGATTTAAATTCGACAGGCTGCTGATTAAAGCTCCGTCTATAGGACCTCTTATGACAAAAATCTATACCGGTCGTTTTTCAAGAACTCTTTCCAACCTTTATTCAAGCGGTATTCCTATGGTTGACTGTCTCCAGAAAGCATCAGCCGTTCTCGGAAATTCCTATGTCGATGAGAAATTCGAAAATGTTATTGATGAAGTAAAGCAGGGTGAAACTCTCTCCGCTGCTATCACCAGAACAGAAATTTTTGAATCAATGTTCTGCTCTGTTATTTATGTAGGCGAAGAAGCAGGTGCACTTGATTCAATTCTTGACAAGACTTCTGACTACTATGAAGAAGAATCCGACTCAGCCGTAAAACGTCTCGTAAGCATGGTTGAACCTGTAATGCTTATCTTTATGGGTGTTATTATCGGATTTGTTGTAGTCGGAATTTATCCCGCACTCTATGGTGCTATGGAAGGCATGGAAGACTCATAAACGCAGAAAGGTGGAAAAATAAATGCTTTCATTTGATATTACTGATAGAAATATACGTATCGTTAAAGGTGTTGAAGGCAGCGGAAAAATTAAAATCAGTTCAGCCGCAACACTTAACGTCGAGGAAGGTCTCATTGTTAACGGTCACGTAAAAGACATTCCGAACATCGCTACACTTATTAATGGTGTTCTGAAAAAGAACAAGATGCCTGATAAAGAGGCTATCGTAAGTCTTTCTTCAAACCTTACAATCTTTAAGGAACTTACTGTTACAAAGCCGTCCAAAATGCAGGATATGCCGAAAGTGGTAAAACAGCAGATGCAGTCTGCACTTAATCTTGATGAATCTTTCAGCATTACATACGCTATTGTGGGCGATTCGGAAGAAAAAAGCGACGCAGGCGAATCAATGATAAAGGTTCTTGCAACAGCTTGTCCTTATGAAATTGTAAACAGCTACAGAGAAGTATTCAAGCTTCTCGGAATCTCTCTTAAATCTGTTATGGTTGGTTGTAACTGTATCACAAAGGTTCTTCTTGCCGATACAAAAATCAAAACAAAAATGCCGCTTCTTGCCGTACAGATTGACAACAACTTCATTTCACTCAACCTCTATGAGCAGAGTCAGCTCTCATTCTCACGTTTTGCATCAATCGATCCTGCCGACTACAACAACTCTCCAGATTACGTTTTTGAGGCTGTAACTGAAAACATCTTCCGTATGCTCCAGTTCCAGAGAACCCGTAATACGGGTGAAGTGGTTGAGAATGTTGTGCTTTACGGTGATACTCATGATTATGTAAAACTCACTGACGAACTTGAAAAGCTTGATTTGAATGTAAGTCTTATCAATGTTCCGCCACAGATTCATGGTCACGAAAATCTTGAATTTTCATTGTATGCAAATGCTATCGGTGCTATGTTCAAGCGTAACAAGGATACCGAAAAAATCAATCTTCTTGAAACAGAACTTGGTGTTGCCATGAAGAGAGCAGGCGGAAGCAGTGCGGGTTCAGGCAATAATCAAGCAGGTCTTATCACACTTCTTGGCTGTGTAGTCGGTGCGGCAGTAATTGCAGGCGGTGCATGGCTTGTCTTGAATGTTATGAATAACAACGTTGTAAGCGATATTGAAGAAGTTCAGAGCTTTATTGATGACCCTGCAACAAAGGCTAAGCTTGCATATCGTGACAGACTTCTCGGCATTCAGGAAAATGTTAATGCTTATAATACAAAGATTGTAAATGCAAGAGATGCTTTCTATTCACAGCCTGTTATAAACGGTGACAAGTACGAAACCATTCAGGCAGTTCTTGATGCAACAGCAGAGGAACTTTCTCTTGATGATGCTTATATCTCAACTCCTTCTTACGGAAGTGGTACAATGAGTTTTTCTGTAGCTGCCGCAGGAAGCAAAGACTGGGTTCAGAAACTTCCGTCACTCTTTATTGATAATCTTACTGCTGAAGATTATGAAGGAAACAAGGGTTATTACTATAATGCTACATATTCCGGATATTCTGTTTCTATTCAGGAGGAAACAATTGAAAGTGAAGATGAGGAAGGCAACCGTACTTCTTCTAAGGGTGATGAAATTGAAACCGTTTCATTCAGTGTTACAGTTGCTCTGAACGGCAGAGAGAGTGCTTATAAGCCCGCAGCCGAAGAATCCGAGTCCGAAGCGGAAGCAGAATAAGGAGGTAGATTACAATGAAACTTAATTACAGAG
>JAIDNR010000036.1 GCA_029063695.1 Ruminococcus sp. | reverse complement strand
TCTGCCCCTCTGAGGTTTGCTCTGTCAAGGTTTGCTCCACTCAAGTCTGCTCCGCTGAGGTCTGCCCCTCTGAGGTCTGCTCCACTGAAGTCGGCACCTCTAAGGTCTGAAAACATGAAGTCTGCACTTCTGAGGTCTTCACCGATGAGGATTGCACATTCTCCGCCGTCCTCGTTATTCAGCCACAATTTATGTTTTCTGAGAATTTCGTTTAATTCTGTTCCAGTCATTTTAATCATTCCTTTCTGTTTTTCCATGCACTGACATTCCTTTCTGTTTTTCCATGTACTGAAATAGCTTTCAGACGTTCAGCAAGAAGATTGATAAACTCTTCTTTGGTGTATTCACTGTTGAAATCGCTGAATTTATCAAGCGGTTCAATATTAAGCTGTATGCCGTTGTGAAAATCGCAGAAGTAAGGATATTTTTCGTCCCATTCATCGATACGTCTGTTAGTGTTTTCAACAGCAGATTCAAGTGCTTTCTGTTTCTGCTCCATTTGTATCATGAACTGCAACTGCGGTGAGAGGGCAGAGAAGTCTGACTGTACTTTCTGAACTCTGAAATAGCAGTTTGTCAGTTCACGTTGTACAGCCCATGATAAATCATCTGTAAAGGATTTCACAAGCATATAGTAGCCTGATTCTGCGAGAAGTATAAGTCCATTTGGTGCAGTAATTCCAAACTCCGCTTTTGCTTCGTACGAATTTCGTACGAAGTAATCCTCACCCTCAATAAAGTAGGTACGATTTTTATTGAAGTTTCTTTTTGCAGTTCCATTTGGTCTCTTGTGTACGCTGTCAACGTCCTTGAAAGTTACAACTCGCTGTCCGTTGTACTCCTTTATTCCTAAAGAAGTGTTGTTGATTATGATTTCATTCATTTTCAAAATTCCTTTCATTAAAAATCTTCTTCAAAGCTGTTTTCTGTTACGTTACCGTATGTGTAACAGTTGTCGTTACTGAGAAACACCTCAACATCATCATGGTACTGTTCAAGGTATTCAATGATTTCTCTCACTGTCATAGTGTTTCCGCACTGTTCAGGTGCATAACCAGTTCTTCTGCCTTTAATGAATAATTTCATTTTCAATTTCCTTTCATATTTATTCATGCCTGAAAAGCTCCAAAAATGGTATATCTGGGAAAAAAACGTCATGAATTTTTTTGGCTTCACGCAGTCCGAAATCGTATTTGCCCGAAAATTTGCAGCTTAAAGTTTTCTGGGTTACTTTAAGAGTTTCGGCGATACTTTTTTTCGTAATCCCCTTTTCTGACGCCTTTGCTTCAAGTGTCGGGTAGTACGGCTTATTCATACTATCACTCTCCCTTTTTTATCAGATTGTGTTTGTCTTCCGTCTGTGAAGCCATACGAACACTTATCAGCAAAGAAGATATCATCTTCATAATAGCTTCAAACTGGAGTTGCTGAGACATTGTCATCGATTCAAAGGTTTGGCTCAGCTCCAGTGGTGTCAGTTTATATTCACTATCAGTTCTCATTAAATCACCTCCTTTCCATATAATTTTTCTACTTAGTGTATCAAGTTTCTGAATTTCTCGACTGCCTTGTCATTGTAGCGGAACGTATCGACTTCTTTGGGGGAATATGGCGACTTGTCATGATACCAACCGCCGTATTCATCAGTTTTCATGTTGTTAGCCTTTGCAATATGTCCGATTTTCTGAGCAGATACGCCGAACATTTCCGCAATGTCGCCTGCCGAATAGGTTTTCTGTTCAGACTTCGGCAGAGGAAGTAACGGCTGACCCGTGAGAACTTCCGCTGACTTTGCGACAAGGATATTCTTGTACTCCTGTGAAACCGTGTCAACATTTGCAAGTTTGAGGTACATATTAGCCATTCTTGTTCTTGCGTTTATCAGCTTAGCTTCTGCGGTTTTTGCCTTGTCCTCTGCTATCTGGACTGGTTTGTGTTCCTTGATGTGATTCTCCATTGTGTGAAAAGCATTGATATAAAGTGCCGTAAAAGCAACGCCTTTCTGTCCTGTGAGTTTGTTGGCTATCATCTCACAGCCTTTTCTTGTGCAGAGATAGCAAGGCATTTCCTTATTCTGCTCTGTTGTGTAGGAACTTTCGATAAAGAAATCGGTGCAAGCAATTTTGCTTTCTCCTAAATAATCGCAGTATTTGCGAACATCACGGAGTAAATCAAAGTGATTCTTTCCTACTGCCTGTGCAACCTGTCTGCTGTCAATGGTCTCAATGCCGTTGAAGTTCATGAGTGTAAGTTCTTTCATTTTTAAAACTCCTTTTCAATTTTTAAATTTTCAAGTTTCTTTCAGCTTGTTTCACTGCCGTGTATTCCTGCTGAATGGGATACGGCTGATAGGCTCAAACCGTTCAGAAGCCTTCAATAATAATTTCTAAAGATTTGCACCGCTAAAGGTTGCACGGGTAATGTTTGCACCATTAAGGTCTGCATTACTAAGGTCGGCACGTTTGAAGTTTGCACATCTAAGGTCTGCCCCTCTGAGGTCAGCATCAATAAATCTTGCGTCACTAAGGTTTGCACCACGGAGGTTTGCTCTGCTAAGGTTCACATCACGGAGGTTTGCTCTGCTAAGGTTCACATCACGGAGGTTTGCTCTGCAAAGGTTAACAAGAATCAGGATTGCTCTTAGAAGGTTTGCTCGCAGAAATAAAAATA
>JAIDNR010000359.1 GCA_029063695.1 Ruminococcus sp. | reverse complement strand
GGAAAATATGTCATAATTAACAGAATAAACACAATAAATTTATGCAGTTATACAAACATCAGATTTACAACAGGGAATCTGATATGTTTTAAGCCATTAATTTATAAAGGAGGTCAAACGAGTGAATAAAAAAATTATTCCTGCATTTTTTATATGCTGTCTTGCACTTACAGTTTCAGGCTACAGCGATACCGCATTGAATAATGCAGAAGCGGCAGAAGATACATATACTGCAAAAGCCGCAGGACTTATTGATTTGTATTCACTTGGCTGTTCAGGTGATGTGCAGACAATATATATTACGGCTTCGACAAACGGCAACGAAAAAATGTCAGAAATAGGACTGAAAAATATCAGAATTGAAAGAAGTTCCGACGAAATAAACTGGACTACTGAAAGAACTATCTCAGATATGATACTTGAAAACGGCAGTGTTTATGACATTTCAAAACAGGAATTTTCTGTTGAAGGTGATTATTACTATCGTGTTACTCTTGAACATTATGCAAAGGAAAATACACGATGGTTTCCACAAGAACAGACTGTAAGCAATACTTCATTTACTGTATTTATTCCTGCTGATGACTCTCACAACAAACTGTCAATTACAAAAAATATCCTTACAGAAGATGTTGTTCTTGATGATGATACTGTTATTCCTACAGGAACAGCGGCTTTCACGGTAAATCTTAAAGATAATCAGGGTTTCAGTCTTTTTGAGTTTGATTTCAATATCGGTTCAGCCTATGATATTATCACGGATTCCGAAAACAGACCGGTATATATTAAAGGCAGTACAGTAAATTATGTCTCAATGATTACAGGTTCTGCAAATAATGAAAACGTTGTATTTACCGGATTATGTTTTTATGACTGCTTGGTTGAAGAAGGAATAATAACATTCTATGCAGTTGAAAATCCCGACTCAAATGATACAGATTATTCAGTCAAATCAAAAAAGCTCTACAGCTCAAAAAACTGGGGTGAGTACAATTCGGGTGCAGGATATCTTGAAGCAGGCTGTCCGCTTATATGCTACGGCAGAGATACTTCACCTGTCTCATCGGACGATAAATCAATATATATGGTCGGTGATATGGACGGCAATATGACCATTGACCTCAAAGATGCTTTTTCTGCTTACTATGCAGTAAGTACAACAATCATACCAAGATTTGCAGATTTGAAACATATATATCCCCTCTGCTTCCCGAATATCACTGATTTAAGAGCTGCTTTCATATGGAATAAATATGATGATTCATACAGTGAAATGAAAGATTTTACAAAAAATACATCTCTTGAACTTCTGAAATACTGTGCTGATATATCATCTGGAAAAGAAATAACAACCGAATCATATACAGGAGAAATTCGTCACATCGGTTAATCCGAATACAGAAAGGAAAATGACTTATGAAAAAAACATTATCAATCATTCTTACTTCCATGCTGACAGTCTCAGCTCTTCCCCTCACAGCATCAGCTGTTGATTCACCAAACATTCAGGTTACATATGATGATGCAATCAATTCCCATGTATTCTGTGATACTGACGGCGACGATGTATATGAAACTGAAATCAAAAAAGGTGATGTAAACTGTGATGGCATAATCGACGCTTCCGATGCTTCTTTAATACTTGGATTATATTCAAAACTTTCTACTTCTTCAACATATACTCTCGAAGAATCAATCAGTATACTTGCTGATTGTAATAATGATGGTTTTATTGATGCAAGCGATGTATCTGATGTACTTAAAATATATTCCATTAACTCAGTAACACAAACAGAAAACAATGTATCAGTAACCAAAGAAATTTTAAGTGAAGGAATTACAGTTGACGGCATTGAAATTCAGAGTGGTGCAACTGCTGTAACTGTAAATGTAACAAACAATCAGGGATTCAGTCTGTTTGATTTTGTTCTGGACGTTGGTTCCGGATATGATATAATCACCGATTCAGACGGCAGACCTGTTTTCTCAAAGTGTCCGACAGTAAATTATAATTCACATATCGAAAGTTCAGTAAATGACAACACTGTAGTAATCAACGGCTTATTCGGATATGACTGTTTGACAGAGGGCGGAATAATCACATTCTATGCAAATGAAAATTCTGCTGATAATAATATATCTGTTGAATCAAGCAGACTTTACAGCTCAAGAAAATGGCGTGAATACGATTCGGGAAGTGCTTATCACCGTGCAGGCTGCCCGCTTATACTCAACGGTGAAGTCATTGAAAGAAATCCGATAAAAAATAACTCCGTTTACACTGTAGGTGATATAAACGGCGATATGAAAATTGATTTAACCGATGCTTTTGATGCTTTCTATACAGCATATATAGCAACCAACAGCGGATTTAGTCAGATACAAGATGTATATGATCTTTATTTCCCGAACATAACAGATATAAGAGCCGCTTTCCTCTGGAATGAATACAATGACAGTGATAGTGTAATGAATAATATGGGAAGATATTCAACAAATACAGCAGAAGAAATACTGAAATACTGTGCCGATACTTCCGCCGGAAAAGAATACACTTCAGGATCTCATATCACAGAAATCCGCCATGTCGGTTAACAGAAAGGAGAATGATTTATGAAAAAAATAATTTCAGTACTTATGATTTCGGCTATGACACTCTCAGCAATGCCGATTATGTCTGCACCGATTTCTGATAAATACAGCAATATTGCACTTGCAGAAACAGACAGCCTCAGTTCTCTCGCCTCTTTTCTTGGTGCTGATACTGCTTATTTCAATTTCACTAACTACGCAAAAAAATATAGCAATACGGATATGATTATAACCGACTGTGAAGACCAGAGCTATGGAATGTCAATGCTTCAGATTCTTACGCATAATGGTGTTTTCTCAGTATCTGATATACAATCGGGTGCGGAAAATTTATCCGATATACAGTTTACTTCCGAAACTGAATCACTTATCGAAAGTTATCAGCTTACAAGATTCAATGTTCCGCAATTGAAACTGAAAAGAGCATTCGTTGCAAACGATATGGAAACACTTGTGCAGACAGCTATGACTTCAATGACAGCAAAAAAATATTTCCATATATCACTTTCAATGCCCGAAACTCTTCCCGACGGTACATTCTACAGCAAAGCTGCACATGATGTTGTCGGCATAGGAATTTCAGACGGCTCATGGACTTTCAACG
>JAIDNR010000358.1 GCA_029063695.1 Ruminococcus sp. | reverse complement strand
GTTATATACTATTAAAGGAATTCTTGCATTTAATCCCTTAGTAACTTTTTTTGCAGTTATAAAAGACCTTGCAGTAGCATAAGAAAAAATCATTCCCATATCTGTCAGACTATTTATTACACTATTTGTATAATCAGATGTAATTTCATTGCTTCTCAATAATGTCCCATCTAAATCTGATACATATAAGGTATTCAATTTTATTTCACCTCGTCAAATTACGATTTCTCTTACATATGTTATAGCAAAAGTTTCATTAAATGTCAGGACAAAGCAGTTTCCGGTTTAAGGAAACTGCTTTGCCACTGTCTGTTTTCGCAGGTTCATTTTGTATATTTAGTTATTAACTATTCACTGAGAAGTTCGTTATACTGCTTCATGGTAATCGGCAGTTCGGACTGCTTAATCTTCTTAGCCTCAATCAATTGGAGTACCACAGCATCTGCACCTGTTACGCCGTCCCCCTGATTGACAATATCTGCATTGATTTTACCCTGTTCGCTGAGAGCATATTCGTCTGGATTTCCCATATGCTGAATGATTGCAGTAGCGTCGGCAATATCAACCGCACCGTCCTCATTGGCATCGCCTATGAGTGTATTTTCGGAGTCTGTAGGCTTTGTAGGTTCTGTAGTCGGCTTTTCGTCGGAAACTGTAGTTCCGTCGGGTTCTGTTCCGCCGACAAGTACGCCGTTATCGTATACACAGATATTCGGAGCGGGTTTTTCATTGCCGTTGCCGAAAAATGCGTCATCATTTGTGTATATTTCAAGCCCCTGATAACTCCAGTCATTTTCGGGATTCCATTTATCGCCGTAGTACATACCAACATCGAACTGATATTTCTTGCCTGAATTTGCAATATAGTAACCGTCCCATGAAATCTCAACATAGTATGTATCGGGGACTTTATCGTACTTGAAAGGACCGCTTATAACTCCGTCTGCATCTTCAACTTCGGCAGATGACTGGTCATATAGTTCCTTTATTTCCGTTACACTGCTTACACCGCCTGTCATTTCGCTTGTATTGAAATAATAGCGGACTGAAATTTTGTCAGAGGGTTTGTTTGAGCCCGTCATTACCTTAAATGAGACTTTTGTTACGCCTGAACCGTCGGAATGAAGGTCATCAATGCCGCATGCTTCAACCCATGTACCGCTTGCACTTTCCTCGCCCTCAATCGGCTTTTCTTCAGGTGGGAAGTTTGCGGTTACAGCCATATCGGGAGTACTGAAAAATTCGTAAAGTCCTGCACAAGCACCCACAAATGCGGCATTATAGTCGATTGTAACTTCATTGTAAATATAGTCGTTGGTTGTGTCATTATGCTTGTCACTTCCGTCAGGACCTCCTGCCAATGCACCCCAAAGTACATGACGCTGTTCCCTTGTATCTTCAGCAGAAAGAAGTCCCGAAGCTGCACGGTGATGAGGGTATTTTACTGAATTTTCATTATATCCGACAATATATGAACGGTTCAGCGGATTGTCGCCCATAACATAGTGCATCTGCTTCTGTGCCCAGTTACTGAATTCACCGGGTTTGCCATTGTTGGTGTATTTGTCATAAACAAGACCTATGAACTGCATAGCGGTATTGTATCTTGCTGAACCCCACTGAGAAAGGAACGCATATCCTCCGGCAGTTTCAAGTCCCTGCCACGTAGAATAGCACTTGTATACCTGTTCCCAAAAGTCAGCAGGTTCATAAATAGTTTTGCCGTTTACTTCACGGTACATATTCTGGAGTTCAAGTTCAGGGTAAGTCTGGTCAATGATTCCGAGAAGTGAAATTGCACCGCCCCACATATCATTCCAGTTATAGCAGTATCCAGACGGAGCATATAGGTCAACATACGGCATTAAATCTTTCAGGTAAGACTTATCTTCTGTGCAGAGATAAAGCCATGCACCTGCCCAGCAGTAATCGTCTTCCCATTTTGACGAATTATAGAACTGCAAAGGACCGTCTGAATTATCACTGAGTTCCTTTGGATTGTCGTTTGCGAAATTCCAGAGAGCCTTTGCATAATCAAGTGATTTATGTGCATATTCGGGGTCTGTATCCTTAAAATTGAGATAGTTTATTGCAAGTGAACCCGCCGCCGATGCAACATAGTCAGTCTGCGGTTTTTCGGCAGTCAGAAACCATGCAGGACGCACCATAATATCAACTTCGGGAGACTGCCATATAGCGTGGTCAATACCGCCCTCACCTACCTGATAGCAATGTGCAATAACTTTGCCTCTGTCGTCACGGAAAGTACATTTCATAAGATAGTCATTAAAGTATCTGAGAATAGTTTCAATATGTCCGTCCTGACCTGTTTTTACATAAGAATCACGAAATTCATAGTAACCCCAGCCGAGAGTTGCGGCAGCATAGTTTTCCGGAATACCGAATTTAACGTGGTCGCCTGCATCATGGAATCCGCCTGCAACGTCAATACAGCCGTCACTGTCTGGGTCAAGAATATCTTTGTACTTGTCCATGAAAGCCTGTGAAAGGTTAGTACCGTTCTGATAGCCATCACCGGTACTTGCCGGCTGCATGGGTACTTTTGAATCATAGGTATGGCAGTCACCACGCCATGAAAGAAGATTGTTTTCCTCAACTTCAGTACCGCACATATTTGCGTCGTAGAAATAAATTGAATACTGCAATGCACGGGCATAGTCATAATCAAGACCTGAATTTTCCACAGTTGCATCAGCGGCATCAGTCATAATGGCAACAGGCATTGAAGTAATCGCAACAGCCGCACACATTGCAGAAGCGATTGCTTTTTTTATGCTAAACATATTATTAATCCCTCCATGATAAAATTTTTAAATTCAACATTTGGTATATTAATAATATCATATTTTTCAGAAAAAATCAATAGCTTATTAAAAAAATCTTCATTTTTTTCGGAGGGACTTTTTCCGTCCTGCCAAAACAAAAAGAATAACAAT
>JAIDNR010000357.1 GCA_029063695.1 Ruminococcus sp. | reverse complement strand
CTTTTTTTACCTAAATTGTATAGTCTGCAATAAATATTACCGATTTATTACCAAAACATTTAATTTTTTTATATATATTGCAGGTTCTTCTCTGATATTCAGCAGAACAACCTGCAATACTGCACATAATTATACTCGTCTGCGTCTACGTCTGTAGTAAATAATACCAAATAGACTTCCGCCGATTATAAGCATACCTGCCGTACGGTAAGGAGCAGTACCCTTTCCGCCTGTTGAAGGCAATTCAATACTGTCAGTAAAATTGCTTTCGTTGAGAATTTCAACCACGCCTTCACCCAGTTCAGAGGCATTTACGACATTTTCTGTATCATCATCGCCATCATTGTAAGTATACGCAGGCGTATAGCCGTTTGAACTTGATTCAATCTCTTCGACCCAGTAATAGTATGCGTTGTCTCCATAGTACACATCAAGTCCGCTAAATGTATAAGTCCAGCTCGACTTTGCATCTATAGTAACGGCTTCGCCTACAGGTTCTTTTTCAGCTGTATCGTCAGCATATGTACTGCGGTAAAGCTGAACTTTGATGTTATCCGTAAGATGTTTTTCTTTGCCGTCGCTCCAGTCCTTGTTGACAGTTATTGAAATTTGTTTTGTATTTGTAATTTCAACTGTACCTGAGCTATTATCGGCTTTAGCCTCAAATATATCTTTTGGAATTGCAGGTGTTTTCGAATAGCCATCAATCTCAATTTCATCAACAGTATAATAATACATATTTCCGTCAGCATCCTGCACAGGAAGATTATCATATCTCCATATATTCTCAGCACCTTCAACAGGCTCAGGGTTATCTGTATGCACAGGCTCATATTCTGTAAATGTACCATCAGCATTCATTGTACATCTCAGCAGATAGAAATTGTTCGGTAGCAATGCCTTTGTATCTTCATCGACATCACCGACCCATATCTTTTTAACCTCTATTGAAGTTTTATGAACATCACGCTTGTTTGTGATTACCACAGGTGTTTCGCTTCCCGCTTTCTGTCCGTTATATTCAACAGATGGTTTCCATATATTTGGGAGACCGACTTCTTCAACATAGTATATATCATCGACTGTCGGAACATCAATAGCTGCTGTCCATGAACCGTCTGCATTGACAGTATATCTCTTTGCAGCACCAATATCTTCAGTTGTACCGTTTTCCGTAAGATATTCTTTGGTTTCATTATTCAGCTTATAAACTACAACCTCAATTGAAGTCGGAATTTCATTATCCGCAAGTTCTTCGTCATTTTCATCAATCCACTTTTTCTGAACGACAATTGCATCACGTGTATTGCTTATAGTATAATCATACAACGTATTTATACCGGACTTGCTGTCTTTATAAGTTGTTTCATACTCAGCATCTACACTAAGTTCCATGCTTTCCTCAAAAACATAGTAATAATAAGTTGTGCTTGTATCTTCACTTCCGTCTTCATTAATTTTATAAAGCGGAAGTCCCGTCCACGAATAAGCCCAGTTGAGGACTTCATCTTCTTTATTGGCAGAAAGTGTTGTACGTTTGTACTCTGTGAGCATTTTTTCAGTAATCGCATTGCTGATTGTTGCCTTATCAAGACTTGTAAGTGGTTCTGTTGACTGATAAAGAACAACCTCCACTGAATCTTTCAGGTGAACTGTTTCGCCATCGCTCCAGTGCTTCTTGACAGATACAGTTACATCTGTTGCACTTGTGTTCTTGTTTGTAACAGTGATTTCACCTGTATTCTGATTGATATTGAATACACAGCTTACAACGTAATTTCCGCTTGGGTCAGGACTTTCAGCAACTTCAAATGACTTATATTTACTAAGATTAATATCCGTAGTAGAAAGGTCTGAACGCCAACCATTGCTGTTTCCAAGTTCAACATCTTTGAAAAGCAGATCTTTATTTCCGTCCTTATCAATACCATAAACAGTTATTTTAATTTCAGGAACAGTTGCCGAAATTGGCTTGCCGTTGGAGTTTTTCCATTCTTTTATGAGTGTAAGCTTACTTGAGTTTTTAATTGTGACTGTACCGTTGTCATTCAAAGCATTGCCCACATAAACAGGAAGATAACCGCCGTCAACATTATTCGACGATACAAATTTTCCTGATTCATCAAGAGTATAAGTTATCTTGTCTACTTTGTATGCCGTTTCTTTTACATAATAATAGATAGGCTTGCTGTTTTTACCATTAGGCAAATCAGTCCATATTTGCTTCCAAGCATCAGCATTATCTTTAAGTTCGCTCATTTTAAGAGTCTTTACAGGCACAAATGATGTCATGATACCTAAATCATCAGCCGAGGCAGGTTTTGCAGAATCGGGAATACCAGATGTGGATTTTTCATAAGACCAGTAAAGCTCAACGGTAATTTCAGAATCGTCATCGACAGTACCACCGTACCATTCCTTTGCAACACCTATGTTAACAAGCTTGCTGTTCGGGATTTCAATGTCATCGCCTGACCTTATCTGCATTATATCGTCTGAGGAAATACCGTCAGGAGTAACAACAGCAGAAATATCGCTGTTATATACGAAATAATGTGTTGATACATATTTATTCAGGAATGTTGCATAATCTTCTCCAGCAAGTTCTGTTTCACCTGTATTGAGATAATTAACAATAAGTTCACGGAACTTTGTTTCATCTCCATCTCCAAAGAGTTTTGAACCCTCATAGCCGTCAGGTACAGAAACTTCAACGAGTTTGTAAAGTACTTCCTGTTCAAGAGAAATTTCTTTCTTTACTGTAATATCACAGGCTTCTGAATCAACCTCATTGCCTGACATAGGAGTTTCAGACCATGTAACAGTGCCGTCATCGCCGACTATTTCAGCGAAATGCCATGCATCGTCCTTGTACTCAGCCATAAGGAATGTAGCGTCAAGATTGTTAATGCTGTAATTTCCGACATCTACTTTCTTAATCTTCGGTCTGCCGTTTGTTGAAATAGTACCGCTTGAACGAGAGATTCTGAAATTGTTCTCTGTGTGAATATCTTCAGCCGTTGCACTGTCCGAAATAAGCTGAGCCTTGTTTTCAAACGTAATCAAGTGACCTGTGGGAGGAACGTATCCTGGTTTCATTGTATCGTATTTGTTATTTTTTATTACCGCACTCTTACAGCCGTTCTTAACGGACGGTGTATTTTCGTTTGCTACTATTTTATAAGTGTACTGTATTTCTATGTGCATTTCATCGGGAATTGAAAGTTCAAGAAGTGCCGCACCATCTTTTGCGGACTTTCCGCTTGCAAACTTCATTGTATATTCATTCTGTCCGAGTTCGGATTTAACGCCGTTTGCATCGACTTTGTACAGTTTGATACGGTCCATAAGAATATCAACAAGCTTGTCGCCTTTAGTTTCTGTATTGTTATGACACGTATCAATATATGAGTCTGTCTTGAAAATATCCTTGATGTCAATTGTAGTGCCGTTTGAAAGGTTCTTTCCCTCAGGGTTCACATCAAGCGTATACTGAACATAGCCAGGAATACTTGATGCCTTAAAGCTTTTTGAAATAAGGTCTGATGGAACTGTGATTGTGAGAGTACCCTCTGCACTTCCTGTCTCGACTCCATCTTCGTAAGTCAATATCTTGTTTGTAACAGGCTTGTTTCCTGTTTTAAGCATACCTTCCAAATCATCGCACGGAATTTTGATTGAATAGCAGATAGTAGGTTCACCATGATTGCTATACACCGTATATT
>JAIDNR010000356.1 GCA_029063695.1 Ruminococcus sp. | reverse complement strand
ATCGCTGTTTACCTTAATATAAACTGGGAGAGAGAAAACTGCTTTGTCTGCTCACAGTTTGTCGCATATACTATTAATAAAATCGGAATAAAACTTGAAAAACCTTTCAGTCTTTATAAGCCAGATGATTTCCGCCGCTTTCCAAATGCTGATTTATATTATGCAGGTGAACTCAACTGCTTCTATGATGATGTTATGACAAATAAGGGAATCCAAGAAAGAACAGCAGTTCTGCCCTGAGTTCATCAGGTGCAAAAAGATATGCAATAAAATATGACTTGTTTTCAGGAGATATTTTATCAAAACTGAAACTGTAGCTTCTGTTTAAAATTTTAAGTTCAGCACTATCATCATCTATAGTCAGGCTTGCAGGTGTAATTTTATCATCTGTAAGCCTGTTATATGAATTTGTATAAGAATACAGGAACATCTGCGTACCGACGGTCAAGACGATATACACAAGAATCGCTCTGACCGCTGTTTTATTTTTTAGCCTCATAATTTTTCACTCCTTGATTCTGTTAAGTAAATTGCTGAGAGAACGACCGATAAGCTGTCCTGAATACTGCACCTGCTCCAGTGTATTGCCGTGAGAACCGACTTCAATAAGCAGACTTCCTGTAGTCAAATCCTGATTATAGTGACGATAATCAAATAATATCGGACGTGTGAAGCCTGAATAATCATTTTCAAACTGTTGCTGAAGGCTACAGGCAAAATGGAAATTCTTCATATAGTTCGGCATATCAAGTGTACCGTCGTCACAGCCTGATATTATCATAATCTGAGCCGCTTCTTTGCCGTCGATTTCAATATACGGCTGTGCGGCAAAATCAGAATTTGAAATAGCATCACGGTGAATATCAAGTGCAACTTTTATTGTAGGATACTGTTCAAGAATCGGCACTATACTTTCCCTGCTCCGTCCGTATGAGCCGTTATAAGACGGATAGTCATGAATCTCCGTAACATGAATAACGCCTATTCCCTGTGCTTCAAGTTCTGCCTGAATTGCATTGCCTACCATAATCATATTTTTTGTTTCGTCAGTAGTTCTGTAGTTGAAACCAGCATCAAGATTGTCACGCACATAAGGTTCAAAACTTTCTGTTGTGTGGGTATGATAAATAAGCACCTGCGGTTCGTTAGTATCAGATATAGTAAAATCAGGAAGTCTGCGGCTTTCTTCAATCAGACTTTCATTTGAAAGCGATGTTTTATTATTAACCTGTCCGCCGTCTGAAAGATTAAAATAGGTAGTTCCGCTGTATTCACCGTATGTGGTGCGGACAACAGGTACACCGTCTGCTGCCCATTCATCTTCTTCGGGATAAGGCTTGTCACCTGGATTGTCCGAAGCCATATCAAGCGGACTTTGCAGTCCGACTTCATACGGAAATTCTTCTGCCGAAATACCATATCCCTCAGACAAAATAATTTTTCCGTCAAGAATATCTTCCGATGCATTTTCATGCGGAATAACATATGATTTTTGTACCGCTTCTTCTTCAGTTCCGCCGACCGAGATACTCCCCATTCTGTCAACCGCCGACTTTATAACAGGTATACTTTTTGCAATTCCTGCCGTACAGAACGGAACAAGCATCAAAATCATACATTTGACAGCTCCTGCAATTTTACGGCGTTTAAAGCGTGTCATAACTTCACCTCATTATTATAACCTTTTATCCCAATATATTCATGGCAAAGAAAAAATATTACTTTTTTGTGTACAGGCATTTTGCGGATTACTGACGAATAGATTATAAAGGGTGATTTTTATGTACAGATGCTATAATGTAAAAAGATTTCTCAATCTGCTTATGATAGATGCAATTATTTTTTCAATCTGCTCAGTTTTTTTCTTTATAGGAAAAATATTCCTTTCATCTGCACAGGATAATGAGGACGCTGTATTTCTGCCTGTAATCATGTATCACAGTGTATACGGCGATACACCATCGGAATATATTGTAACTCCCGAACAGCTTGAAAATGACCTCCAATGGCTTAAAACAAACGGATATTCAACAGTTACGGCGGAACAGGTCATCAATTATACACGAAATAAAGGGCCTCTGCCCGAAAAATGCGTCATGATTACTCTTGATGACGGATTCTATAATAATCTGTCCATACTTGTGCCTCTGCTCGAAAAATATGATATGACCGCTTTAGTCTCGGTAGTCGGAAGCTATACGGATAACGATGCGGTTATTGACCCTCATAATCAGAGATACTCATATCTTACATGGGACGATATTAAAGAATTACAGAACTCAGAACGGATAGAACTGGGAAATCACACATATAATATGCACTCACTCAAAGGTGAGCGTGTCGGGTGTGGAATTGCCGACGGAGAAACAGAATCCGATTACAGAAAAAAGCTTAATGATGATATTTCACATCTGCAAAACAGCTTTACAGAAAATATTGGTTATACTCCTGTTGTATTCACTTATCCTTTCGGAAAAGTAAGCCGTGAAAGCCTGCCTGTAATCCGTGAAAACGGCTTTCTCATGACTTTAACCTGCCGTGAACTCCCGAACTATATTACTCACGATACCGACTGTCTCTACGGCATAGGACGTTATAACAGAAGCGGACTTTATTCCACAGAAGAATATATGTCAAAACTTCTTGCTCAATAAAAAAAGTCCTGCACAAAAGACGGGCACTCATAAAGAAGTTTTCGCCATAACATTTATGATTTTCAGTCAAAAGTGCTATGGCGTTTCTATTGACAATGTAACGGCTTTGATGTATAATTATTACTAAGATAAATCGGAATTTGGAGGAGTTCAATGAATCATTACAAATCGTGGTCTGGTCTTAATAAGCAATTATCAAATTTTTTATGTGAAGCGTTAAAAGATAAAATTACTTATTTCTTGACACGCTATCATGATGTCCATAATGCTTATGGTCGAGCCGCTGTTCTTATAGATAAAACAGAATTGGTTGACTTTTCATGGATAGAAGGATATGAACAAGAATTTGCAATATCAAGGCTTCATGATAATGGTATTCCGTGGGAAGAGAGGAAAGAAAAACTAAAGACTGAATGGGATAAAAACTGTACCTATAATGAAATGGATTTTTTGTCAGCAGCAACTGCATTTCTGCAGATGCCAATTTCCGATGCACTGAATAGCGATAATTATATTATTCGCATTTTTGCTATATTGGATAAAAGGGTTGGAAAAAGTACTCTGCAAGCAATAAAATCTGAAAGCAGCTATAAAACACTACCTGAATGGGTGAAGCAGTTTTATGAATTAAGGTTCAGCGTTAGTAACTGTTAAATTCTGATTTATGCGATTAATCGAATATTAACAATAAGCCCCGAAGCAGTTATCAATAATTGCTTCGGGGCTTAAACTTCTTTATGAGTATCGAACTAATTTCAAGGAGTTTTTTTAGTCGTAAACAGCAGAATTTCGCTGAAACAAAGCAAACTGTAATTCCAATATCTTAATCGGCAATATTGACAAGTCATGTAAAAAATGATATAATACAATTTAAAGATTAAATTAAAATGAAAGGATTTTCAGATGAAAGAAATATTACTTCAGAAACTTGCTTCGGGTGATTTTGTTTCGGGTGAAAATATTGCTGCTTCTCTCGGTGTAAGCAGGAATGCTGTCTGGAAAAATATTCAGGCACTCAGAAATGACGGCTTTATTATAGATTCTGTTACTTCAAAAGGCTACAGAATTTCTCCCGATAATAATAAATTATCGCCTGAACTTATTTCTCATTACGGCAGAATTATTGTCATTGACGAAACCGATTCCACCAATAACTATGCAAAGAATCTTGCTTCGGACGGTGCGGAATCCGGTACGGTTGTAATTGCGGAATCACAGAATTCGGGCAGAGGACGGCTCGGGAGAACTTTTGTTTCACCTTATGGAAAAGGTCTTTATATGAGCGTTATTATACGTCCTGATTTTTCCGTTGAATTTGCCCCGCTTATCACTTCGGCTGTCTCCGTTGCCGTCGCCGAATCGGTTGAACTTCTTTCGGGTCACTCAACACAGATAAAGTGGGTTAACGATATATATATGAATAACAGGAAAATATGCGGTATACTTACTGAAGCTTCTCTTGGTCTTGAATTTAACACGCTTGATTATGCAGTCATCGGCATAGGAATAAATGTTCTTTACAATGACTTTGGCGAACTCAGTAATTGTGTTACTTCAGTTCAGCAGGAAACAGGAAAAATAATCAATAGAAATAAACTCTGTGAATTAATTCTTAAAAATATTGAACTTCGTCTTTCAGAAATTGAAAAAAAGTCTCATCTTAATGAATACAGACGCAGAGAAATGCTTACGGGTAATATAATTTCCGCCAATATTGGCAGTGAACATATTACGGGAAAAGCCCTCGGCATTGACGATAATGCAAATCTCATTGTGCAGACAGACAAAGGCATAAGAACTCTTGTTTCAGGAGAGGCTAATTTACTGAGAATCAGGGAGAACTGCGATGAATAAATATAAAAAACTTGCGTTCAATACCATAATCTTTGCAATCGGAAATTTCGGCTCAAAAATACTTGTCCTGCTTCTCACAAGACTATATACAGAATATATCAGTCCTGATGATATGAATACAAAAGAACTTCTTGAAATGACTGCTTTGTTTTTACAGCCTGTCTTTACATTTGCATTGCAGGAGTATATGATTCGTTTCGGTCTTGATAAGAAATACAGAAAAAAAACTGTGTTCTCAACTTCTGCCTGCATTACATTTGTCGGACTTATTGTTGTTATGCTTGTCGTTCCAGGACTGCGGTTCATACCGCTTCTTGATTTTCTCAAGGGCAATGCTACGCTTCTTGCAATATACATCGCCATGTCATCAATAAAAATGCTTTTTGCACAGTTTGTACGTTCAAGAGATATGGTAAAATTATTCTCTCTTGACGGCATTCTTGCAACTCTTACTCTTTTTATATTCAATATGATATTTATTAAGGGAATGGATATGGGTGTAAAAGGATTCATGATTTCGGTTATACTTTCCGATTTATGTTCGTCGGTATTTCTGTTCATTACGGCAAGACTGGGAAAGTTTTTTAGTCTGCAACGGTTCAGTCCGAAACTTGCAAAATCAATGTTGAGATTTGCTGTTCCGCTTATTCCGACAATTGTTATGTGGACTGCCACAAGTCTTTCCGACAGACTTTTCATTACAAAAATGCACAGCACACGTGTTGAACTCGGAAAAGATATTGCGGGTCTTTATGCCGTTGCAAACAAAATTCCTAATCTCATTTCCATGGTTTCAACTATTTTCTGTTCGGCATGGAATATGTCCGCCATAACCGAAAGCAATTCCCGAGACGTAAACAATTTCTATCATCGTGTATATGATGCTTATGAATCCATTCTCTTTATTGCTTCGGCAGGACTTCTCATGCTTATCAAGCCTGTATCTTCATTCCTAACAAACAGCTCAAATTATGCAGAATACGGCACAATATATATATATACACCTATTCTCGTTATAGCAGCAATTTTTATGTCGCTTGACCAGTTCCTCAGCGGAATCTATAATGCACGGAAACTTTCAAAAAATAGTTTCTGGACAAGTTTTGCCGCATTTGCCGTAAATCTTGTTATGAACTTCTTTCTTATACCCGAATGGGGAGTGCAGGGTGCGGCTCTTGCAACATTCCTGAGCTATTATATATGCTACTGTGCAAGAATGATTGATGCAAGATATTATGTGCCATTCAGATTTAATGCTATAAAATCTTTTGTGAATACGGGACTTGCTTTTCTTATGAGCTGGCTTATAATTGCCGATATATCATGCTGGCAGGTTTGGAATATTATTATATTCGCCGTTGTCCTTGTTGTCAATTACAAGGCTCTAATCTCAACAATTAAAAAAGTTCTGAAAAAATAAAGGATATATTTTAGGAGTATTGAATTTTATGTTAAAAACATTTATAAAGGCAGTTCTTGCCGGAATTATGATAGGAATAGGTGGAATAGTCTATCTTTCTTCGGAAAATAAGATAGTCGGAGCATTTCTTTTCAGCTTCGGACTTTTCACTATAGTCCGTTCAGGATTTGCACTGTATACAGGCAAAGTGGGATATATTCCCGAAAACAATCCGTCCTATATTACGGAAGTTCTTATGACGCTTGCAGGAAATATCACAGGAACAGGAATTACCGCACTTCTCATAAGATTCACACATATATGGGATAAAATTCATGCCTCGGCAGTAAATATAATGACTGCAAAAATCGCTGACGGTATGGCAAGCCGATTTATTTTAGGCATATTCTGCGGTATGCTTATGTATCTTGCAGTTGAAAACGGAAAAAACTGCCGTGACAAATCAGATGTATCATTTGTTTTCGGAATCTGCGTTCCTGTTATGATATTCATTCTCAGCGGATTCAATCATTCCGTTGCCGACTGTTTCTATTATTTTTCGGCAGATGTAACAATTGACGGTGCATTATATATTCTTACCGTTGCACTCGGAAATGCGGTCGGCGGAATGCTTATTCCTGCTGTCAAAAAGTATATAATAAAATAATGTTCGGTGCACTTTTCGGCGATATAATCGGCTCATACTATGAACTCCACTGCACAAAGAACTATGATTTTGAGTTCAGCAGGGAAAGTACTTTCACTGACGACAGCGTTATGACTTGTGCAGTATGCAAAGCAATTCTTCTTAATGGTAAAGATATAGAAAAAAGACACATCAGGAGACGTGCCAAAGAATACGCAGTACAGTACAAGCAGTACTATTCATATTTTCCTTATGCGGGTTATGGTAATATGTTTTCGGAATGGGCAAAAAATCCGAAAAACATGAGAAGAATACGCAGTTACGGCAACGGCGGTGCAATGAGAGCTGTACCTGTAGGCTATGCCTATGATACGATAGAGCAGGTACTTTTGCAGGCAAAAGCAAGCTGTATGTATACTCACAACTGCCGTGAAGCGATTAAAGGAACTCAGGCTGTTGCGTGTGCAGTATGGCTTGCTTGGCAAGGTGAATTGAAAGATACCATAAAAAACTTTATAAGCCGTCAATTCGGATATAATCTTGATTTCAGTCTCCGTACCATAAAACCGCATTACAAATTTGACAGCAGTACAGATTACAGCGTACCGCCGTCAATAGTGGCATTTCTGGAATCAAGCGACTATGAAAGTGCAGTCCGCAATGCCGTATCACTCGGCGGAGATGCTGATACAATGGCTTGTATTGCAGGAGGAATCTCAGAGGCATATTATAAAAATATACCTAAGCACATAAAGAATTTCTGTTTCAGCAGACTTGATTATACCCTTAAAAGTACAGCTATAGAATTTTGCAAAAAATACAATATAAAAAGTTTCGGGAATGATGATTGATTTCACCATTCCCGATTTTTTAGTCATCAAGGAAACTGTGGTATTTATCGCCATCATGATATGAAATAAGTCGTTTGAGATTTACATTTTCAGCAGACCTGAATATATTCATATCAACATATGGATTTTTTTCACGGAGCAGGCAAAGTATTTCTTTTATTTCCTCACGTTTTGATGATTTATTTTCAAGTCCACATTCGCAGGCTATAAAGCTGAGATTATTTTCATCAGCCCATTCTTTTATACTGCTTTCACGCACTCTGTACAACGGACGGATTACTTCAACGGGATAGTTCTCTGCTTTGAGTTTCGGAAGCATAGCCTGCATCTGTGAACCGTACAGCATTCCCATAAGAATTGTCTCGACGGCATCATCAAAGTGATGACCCAATGCTATTTTATTCAGTTCTTTTTCCTGAGCATTCCTGTAAAGCCAGCCTCTTCTCAGGCGGGAGCAGAGAAAACACGGGCTTTTTTCTTTGTGGATTGATTCAAAAACACTTGTATTACTGATTTCCGCTGTAATATCAAATTTTTCCAGATTATGTCTGATTATATCAAGATTATTCTGAGAGTATCCTGGATTCATTACGATAAATTCCGCATGAAAGTCAATTTCCCTTTGCAGAAGTTTCATACATACAGCCATAATCATTGAATCTTTTCCGCCTGATATACATACACCTATTCTGTCACCTGAGTTCACAAGTCTGTAGTCTCTAACGGCACGTCGGAAATTTTTCCATATTATATTATTCATTCTTTTCAACTCCTGATTTATATTATAGCACAACTGATGATTGAAGTCAAATAATATTAATTTTGTGGGATTGGACTGTTTAAGCAAATTGATTTGTGTATCCATCAAATCAATTTACTTGACAAATCCATAAAGTTATGATACAATTAAAGCATAATTAAAGGGCGGGTGACATAAAATAAAATATTTTTTGTTCGCTTTATAATGATTATATTTTTTTCTGCTATGATTTTAAAGCGGAAAATTTCAGAACTTATTAAATCATAATACCTTCAGTTAAAAACAGAATTATAATTTTCAGCAGATTTTCACAGTTAAAACATATTTTCAAAAAACAATGGAGATACAATAATGAAAAAGACAATTTCAATAATCTTTGCGGTTGCGATGTTATTTTCAGGCTGCGGAGATAATACATCAAGCGAAAGTGACATTTCCGAATCGTCTGAAGAAGTTTCGGAAGTTATAGAAGTTACAGAGGAAATACCGACTGAAAGAATCCGTGATATTGAATCCATTACGGATTTTGAATACGAGATTCTTGACGGCGGTGTGACTATTACTAAATATACAGGCAATGAACTTGATGTTGTAATTCCCGATACAATTGAGGATGTACCTGTTACAAAAATCGGGTTCTATGCCTTTGAAGCTCAGTTTAATATTGAATCCGTTATACTTCCCGATACAATTGAGGTTATATGCGAAAACGCTTTTATGGACTGTTCGTCAATGAAAAGTATCAATCTTCCCGAAACACTTACCGAAATTGAACGTGGTGCATTCGTGGCATGTACAAGTCTTGAATCGCTTGTCATTCCCGCAAGTACCATTTCGATTGAAATGGAAGCTTTTACAGCGTGTGAGAGCATGACTTCACTTACTGTCAATAATCCTGAACTTAAATACGAGGACTGGGGACTTGAATCAATTCCATCACTTACTGTCTATGCTGATGAAAAATCCGATATTTATAAATGGGCATTTGAAAACGGTATAAATGTATCATCATTATAATTGGAGAAAAATATGCTGAATATTAAAAAAATTACTGCTGTTCTTGTCTGTATGTTCTGTCTGGTTTCATGTTCGGAAGTTGATGATATATCATCAAGAAATTCCGTATCTCAGACTGTTTCAATCGGCGAAAATGGTGTATCTGACATTATAACTCCTGCTGAAGACAGTGAAGAATACGGCTTGGGCAGTTATCGTGTAAGTGAAAGCGGCATAAAGCTTTATTATGAAGATTCCGATATTCCGACAGAACTCATGCTCACTCTTGAAAGATATTTCACTGCTTTTCAGAACAGGGATTTTGAATTGTATAAGTCATGCCTTGCTTCCGATTATGTTGAAAGATACAACAAGTATCTTGTTGAAACTTATAGTAATGATGATGAGGAATATAATCTGAAAAGTTCGTTTGAACTGCAATGCAGTAATATCAGAAACTATATGATTCAGGAGATTCTCGGCACTTATGAAGTTTCCGAAGATGATAAGCACACAGGTGACTTCAAGATAACACGTATACGTGCCGAAAATACAGAACTTCTTGAGGGTGAAACAAATGAGGGACTTACCAAAAGCTTTTTTGAATATCTCAACGAAGTTCTTGATATGGATTATTACACATATATCAGTGAACAGGCGGACGGATTCAGATACTTCACTTTCTATATAATCGCTGAGGGTGAGGACGGCGAAGAACATCGCATTATCAGTGGAATGGATATTGTCTTTGCCGAAAAAGACGGTAAATACTATACATTCGGTTAAGGAGATTTTTATTATGAAAAAATTTTTATGTGGTATCATGGCAGTTTTTATAGCTGTTTCAATGGCTTCGTGTGCAGATGAAAAAGATGAAAGTTCATTAACATCAGGCAAACAGCTCGTCGGCGATGCCGGAGATGATGTCAACCTCAAAGAGGAAGATATGCCCTATGGTTCTACTGTATATGAACTTTCGGAGTCAAATGATGACCATGTTAAATACATAACCTGCTTTGACAGACGCTATTTTGGCAGTAGTGATGAGAATAATCCCGATTATTCCGAAATATATGCAATTCATGACTATATTGTCGCACTCAATGAAAATGACCATGATGCTATGAAATCTCTTTACTATGACGGATATATTGAAGCTTTCTGTCAGAATAACAACATTTCTGATATTGACGAATATATTGATAATGTTTACAATGCTGCTGTAAGCTATCTTGGTGAAGGCTTTGAGATAAATTATATTGATATATCAAATTGCCTTGACGGAGACAGCAACGGCGGAAAGTCATATACTGAAATAGCTGACGGCTATCTTGAAAAAATAGATGTACTTGATAAGGTAACATCGAAAAAAGTTGTTGAAATAGGCGGATATACCTGCTACAGTATAGAAGGAAGCGGTGCATATCAGCTTACCAATCATATGGAAGCAATTGTCCTTGCTGTATATGAAATAGACGGTCAGATATATATTGTTTAAAATCAAGGAGGAAATTATAATGCCTTTTATCAATGTTAAAACAAACGTTATTACAGACAATAAACAGAATACGGCAATAAAATCAGAACTCGGACAGGCTGTGACAGCTATTCCTGGAAAATCGGAAGCGTGGCTTATGGTGGGAATTGATGATGGTCTTAACCTTTATTTTAAAGGTACTGACGAACCTGCCGCTATGGTTGAAGTGAGTATATTCGGCTCTGAAAATTCAAGTGCATTTAATGTACTTACAAGAAAAATCTGTGATATTCTCAATAAGGAACTTGAAATTGACAAATCCAGAATATATGTAAGTTACATGACAACACAGAACTGGGGCTGGAATGGCTCAAATTTCTGAAAATAAGCAAATCCTGTGATGTTTAATCAGCACCACAGGATTTTTTGTTTTTATTATTCTTATTATCAGCGGCTGGCTGCACCAATCATGACAGGAATAAGAATGCAGATGAGCAGAATTATAAGGGCGATGGCAGTACATATTCCGAAGAATACAAGATAAGCCTTTGCAAAGTTCTTTGCCGATTCATCTTTTGTTGCACACAGCATTATAAGAACACCTATGATGTTGAGAAATGAAATAAGCAGAAGCCAGCCTATCCAGCCGCCGACGCTTGTTGTAACATTTGGCATATTCACCTGAATATTATTATATACAGGCGGTGGTGTAGGATTCTGGTTTGTCTGTGCTGTACCTGAGAAATTGTTCTGATACTGATTCTGTGGCTGTACTACTTCAATTTTATTTACAGATTCTTCCGTATTAATAATTTCAGGCTTAACCGTTTCCGTTTTTTCAAGATTCACTTTTGATTCCGGAGCAGGCGTACCACAGTTTATACAGAAACTTCCTGTAACTTCTTCTCCGCAGTTTAAACATTTTGCCATAAAAAACCTCCCGATTTTATTTGATTACATTATATCATATAACGGCATAAAATTCAATTATTTAATCTTACAGAACAATTTGTCGTAAGTTGTAATTTTTTGTCAAATTATGACTAATATTAAAAATCTCTTGCATAAAAACTATAAGTGTGATATAATGAAATAAATTTTCAGTTTAAGAATGGAGATGATAATAATGTCAGAAAGTTTACTTAAATATAGAACTCACGCCCGAAACAGCAGTGAAGCTGTTCCTGTCGGAAACGGCAGAATCGGCGGACTGATTTACGGAAATCCGACAGAAGAACTTATAAAACTTAATCTTGACAGTTTCTGGTCGGGAACACATCTTGACAGAATTAATCCTGATGCCTGCAAAGGTATAAAAGAGGTAAAAAATCTTATAGAAAAAGGTGATATTTCTTCTGCGGAAAGATTGGCATTTGAATCCATGCAGGGAACTCCTTTCAATATGAGGAGATATATGCCGTTTCTTGATCTGCATATTAATTGCTTCACAAAGGGAAAAGCAAAAAACTATACCCGTTTTCTTAATCTGGAAAATTCAGTTTCAGGTATTGAATTTGATGCAGGAGACAAACATTTTCAGCGTTATTATATCTGCACGGGCGATGAGGGTCTTGTTATCAGATTTTCCTGTGATACAGATAACAGCATATCATTTGATGTGTGGCTTGACGGCAGAGATGAATTCTGCACAGCAAACCGTGCTGTTGATACAAAAGACAATATAATAATGTATTCAGGCGGAATCGGCGGAGCTGAGGGAATAAATTTCATGGCAGGTATTGCTGTAAAAGCCGAAGGCGGTGAAATGAGAATTTTCGGAAACAGAATCTGTGTAAGAAACGCTGATTCTGTTATGCTTGTTTTCAATGCAAGAACTGATATTGATACAGAAGAGATTGAAGAACACAGAGAAATGGTTATGGAATCACTTGATGATGCCATAAAAATGAAGTATGAAGAAATAGCAGATAACTATATTTCATGGTATCGGAAATTATACAACAGAGTTGAACTTTTTATTGAGGACAACAGTCATGAGAATCTTGAGGCAATGACTACTGATGAAAGAATACAGCGTCTGAAAGGCGACAAACTTAACAGCAAGGAATGTACACGTCTTATCAATGACAATAAGCTTATTGAACTCTATTTCAATTTCGGTCGTTATCTCATGATTACAGCAGGCACAGGAACTCTGCCGATGAATATATGCGGATTGTGGAATGATAATCCAGATTCACAATACAGATACATTCTTTCAGGCAGTTTGCAGATGTGTTACTGGGCAGCCGATGTATGCGGAATAACGGAATGTTTCTATCCGCTTTTTGAGCTTGCAAGACTTATTGTAAAAACGGGAAGAAAAACCGCTGAAAAAATGTATGGTACAGCCGACGGAAGCGTATGTCATACGGCATCGGATTTGTGGGGCGATTCTGTCCCACAGGATATATCTCCGGATTCCGTGTGGTGTATGGGTCTTGCATGGCTTGCCATTCACATTTTTGAACATTATGAATATATAATGGACAGGGATTTTCTTGAAAGACGATATAAAATTCTCAGAAGTGCCGCAATGTTTTTTGTCAATTATCTTTCAGAGGACGAAAAAAGCAGACTTGTTGTATCACCGTCTGTCTCACCGACAAGTGCATATATTGCTGAAAACGGCTCAAAAGTTCATCTGTGTACGGGTTCGGCTGTTGATTCACAGATTCTTACGGTTCTGTTTAATGATATAATAAAAACGTGTGATATACTTGGATTTGATGATGAATTTGCAGAAGTACTGAAACCGCTGGTTGCACGACTGCCCGAAATTGAAATCGGAAAGTATGGTCAGATAAAAGAGTGGAATAATGATTATAATGAAGCAGAGTCACCAGAAAGACTTCTGTATCATCTTTTTGCACTTTATCCGGCAGACCTCATAACTCCTGCAAAAACTCCGAAACTTGCCGCAGCCTCAAGAACAACTCTTATCCGACGGCTTATTCATGGCGGACTTGATAAAGGTTTTGGATGTGCATGGACTGCAAATATGTGGGCAAGGCTGTATGACGGCAATATGGTTTATGAGCATATAAAGAATCTGCTCGCACGCTCAACTTCTCCCAATCTTATCAATTCATATCCCGATTTCAGAATTGATGCAAATATGGGTGCTGTATCGGCAATCGCCGAATCACTCATACAATGCACAAACGGCGAAATTATTCTTCTTCCTGCACTTCCGCAGGAATGGAGCAAGGGCTATGTCCGTGGATTAAGGGCAAAAGGCGGATTTGAAGTAAGCATGGAATGGGCTGACGGAAAGCTTACAGGGGCGGAAATAAAATCCAATGTAGGAAAAGAATGTCATATCAGACTTATTAACGGTGCTGCTGTAAGCATAATCTGTGAGGACGAAGATATTAACACAAGAATTGAAAATGGTGTTATCATATTCAATACAACGAAAGAAATGACATATATAATAAGGTGTTAACTTATGAGATTAAACAAAATATTTGCTCTTGCTGTGACAGCATTATCTGTTACAGCAGGACTGACATCATGTCAAAGCAAAAATACTGTGGAAAAAGCCTCTGAAATCAGTATATCTGAGTCGGAGACAGATACAGGTACAGTAACAGATATAATTGAAACATCGGCGGTATCAACTTCACCGCCTGAGACTTATCCTGATTTTCCAATATCCTATCCCGAAATCGAGAAAAAAAGTACAGGTGACTTATATGAAGCCGAATTTGCCCGACTGAGTGAAGGACTTAAAATTGAAGGTACGGAAGAATTAGACGGAGATACTGAATCTGAAACTTCATCATCTACAAACCCTGTTAAAGAAAATGATACTCCTGCTTTCAGCGGAGATGGCTATGTTACGGGATTCAAGCCCGACGGAAGTTCATTTATAGTCTTTGATATTGATGCACCAAGTAATCAGCATTATGATTTGTCATTCAGCATTGCCTCAGAACATCTTGTAAATTGCAAAGTTTCGCTCAACGGTTCTGAAATAAGCAGTTTCAAGACAATGAATGACGGTGAATTTACACTCATTACACTTTACGGTGTTTTTCTTGTCAAAGGTCAGTCGGAAATCGAACTCCGTGCAGCCGACGGCAATATAAAGATTGATTATCTTAAACTTGCCGATAATACGTCACTGAGTGAGATAAAATATGATGCCACCAATGAACCTGTAAATAAGCAGGCAGGTGAATCTGCAAAGGCACTTCTTAACTTCTTGACTGAAAATTATGGTAAATATACACTTACGGGACAATATGCTTCAAGTCCAGAAAATGAGGAAATCGAACTGATTTATCAGACTACGGGAAAATACCCTGTAATAAGATTTTCAGCTCTTCATAATTCTGGAAATTCATTTGACAGTACATTCAGGGATATTGATGCCTGTGCAGACTGGTATAAAAAAGGCGGTATAGTCAGTCTTATGTGGTATTGGGAATCACCGTCAAAAAAATCGTCCGTATATGCAAAAGAGACTGACTTTGTGCTTGCTGATGCCGTAACCGATATTGATATTGCAACTCTCACACAAGAGGAAATACGTGGTCTTTACGGTGAGGGCAGAATATCCGAACAGTGCTACGGTCTTATTCTGGATATTGACAATATGGCAGGACAGCTTATGTCACTGAAAAACAGGGGAGTTCCTGTTCTTTGGAGACCTCTCCATGAATCAGCAGGCGAATGGTTCTGGTGGGGCGGAGATACGGAAGCATATAAATGGCTCTGGAATCTTATGTACAGACGTTTCACCGATTACTTTGAACTTGATAATCTTATCTGGGTGTGGAACGGTCAGAGCGAAAGTACTCTTGTTGATAAAAGCACATTTGATATAGCGTCACTCGATATTTATATGAGCAGTGAAAAGGATTACGGAAGCCGCTATGAACAGTTTCTTGCATTACAGAAGATAGTCGGAGAAGATAAACTGATTGCACTGAGCGAATGCAGTGAAATTCCCGATATTGATGCATCATTCCGTGATAATTCAGTATGGTCATTCTTCGGATTGTGGTACGGAAAATATATAAAAAACGAAAACGGTGAATTTTCCGAAGAATTTATGGACAAGGATTCTTTTATAAGAATATATAATTCCGACGGTGTTATTTCTCTTGATGAATATATCACACTTTGCGGCGGAAATGAACTTATTCCACAATACGAGACGGAAAGAACGACTTCTGTTTCAACAGACTTTTCAACAATTTCAACATCAACTGAAACGACGGAATACAGCGGAGAATGATAATATTTCAATAATCTTTCAACAGGTTTTCAACAGTAAGGAGGTGAAAAAGTTGAAAACTATTCCCGAACTTAAAATAGTTCTTGAACCAGAACAGGCATTTCTCGTGAACAAGATGATAAGCGAAATAAACAGACCCGAATGCAGGGCTGTCAGTTTCCGAATGTCTGAAACACTTGTGAATACACCATTTTCGGAACATGAAGACCTTTTTCTGTTCATGGAAGATGATTTCAGTCGTGTTTACAAGGGCAGAAAAACTTTCACGGAACTCAGATTGTATGCAGAGGAAAAGTTTCATGGTGATATTGATAAAATATATAACTTTATTATGAAACAGGCAAAGCTTACTGCTGAAAACCGTGATATTCTTATGAAACGTGAATGCGGGCTTTTTATCGAATTTGCTTTTCCCAGAAATTTCGGAAGAAAGCTTTTTAATGAAGCAAAACAGCATAATAAAAAAATAATTATTGTTGCTGATACGATTTATCCGAGAAGTATTATTGTAAATCTTCTTGACAGATGCGGTTACAGCGGATTCAGTGAAATTGTAATTACAGGTGAACTTGATGAAAATACAGATATATATGATGAAGTAATCGGAAAATCGTCTGTAAATGCTTCAAGACTGCTCAATATAGGCGGAAATGTTGAAGAAGATGTGGAAAAACCGATTATGAAAGGTTCAAAGGCTTTGCTTCTTGCCGATACAATTCCGCTTATGCTGAAATCGGGCAGACTGAGAGGTTATATTCAGGCAAAACATCTCTACGACTATGATTCCCCTGTTTTTCTTGCACTTCATCTTGCGTTCGGACTTTATTCATCATATATGTTTGATGTTCCGAGAACAAAAGTGTATAACAGTGATTTTTGTGCAAGTCCTTATTTATTGGGATTTATTGTATTCGGTACATTGAAGCTTGACAAAAGCTTTTCACCGTCTGATTTCCAGAAAAGTATTATTTCCGCTGCGGAAAAAAATATTGAAATAATGCGTGGTGCAGATGATTTTGTATCTCTTTTTTACACTCATTTCGGAAATGTTTCTTACAGTCTTGATTACAGCAGTTTTTCACTTCCGTTTAAATTTTACGAAAATCACAGCACATCGCTTGACCGTAATATGCTGAAACAACAACTTGATGATGATATATTAAAAGAATGGGAAAATAATATAACAGAGCCTCAGACTGCTCCTGTACATATCAGAGATACAAAGCAGAATACAGTTTCAAAGCTCGCCGACAGAATGTTTCCTCCGGGTACGAAAGTACGCAACATTGCTGACGGTATTCTTGTTAAAATGAAACAAAAGGTTAAGTTTTGAAAAGTGAACTGACAAAAATCGACGGCAGAATATCCTTTTTTATATCAAAACAAATCAAAATATATCAAAAAAAACGGTTGCCGATAAAGTTATAATATGATAAGATATAAATATAGAAAAACCAATAAAATTCGGAGGTAAAAAAATGAATAACAAAATAAAGGTACTTATCGGCGACGACTCGGCAATGACAGGTGTAAGCACGGCAAATAAGCTCCGTGAACGTGGAATGTATGCCTATACAAGACGCAAGGATTCGGATATTATTGTTGAATCCATAAAGAATGACCCGCCTGATGTTGCTGTACTTGATATTACAGCACAGAACGGCGATGCGGTTACTATCATGAAAAAAGTGAAAGAAATGGGCGGAAAATTTCCTGCTTTCATAATTACATCGGCTTACGACAATGAGTTTATTGAACGTCAGGTTATGGAGAACGGAGCATCAAAGTTCCTTCTTAAGCCGTATGATGCTGATGACCTTTTCTGTGCAATAAGTTCATCACTCGGCGATAAGGCAAACAGTCTCAGCGACGACATGGAAATTATTGTGACAGATATGATTCATCAGCTCGGTGTGCCTGCACATATAAAAGGCTATCATTATCTTAGGACAGCGATACTTTATTCAATAAATGATAAAACCCTGCTTGACAGCGTTACAAAACTTCTTTATCCGACTGTTGCAAGAATTTATGATACAACATCATCAAGAGTTGAAAGAGCTATCCGTCATGCAATAGAAATTGCATGGAACAGAGGAAATGTTGATACTCTCAATTCATTTTTCGGGTATACGGTCGATACAAGCAAGGGCAAGCCGACAAATTCGGAATTTATCGCCCTTATCACTGATAAATTAAGGCTCAGATACAAGTCTGTGCTTAAACTGAAATAAGGAGAACTATCATGTTTAAAAAAATTGACATTACAGAACTTAAATTCAATCCGTTTACAAAAATCGGCAAGGAATGGACTCTTATAACAGGCGGAAATACAGAAAAATTCAATACAATGACTGCATCATGGGGACAGCTCGGCGTACTTTGGAATAAGAATGTTTTCACCTGCTATATCCGTCCCAACCGCTATACATACGAGTTCGTTGAACAGGGCGAATGCTTTACAGCTTCATTTTTTGGTGAAGAATACAGAAAAGCACTTGCTTTCTGCGGTTCGCATTCCGGCAGAGAATGCAATAAACCGTCTGAAACAGGTCTTGTTCCCATTGAAATCGACGGCTGTGTCGGATTTGAACAGGCTGACATGATTTTTGTATGCCGCAAACTTTACAGCTATGATATGCAGGAAAACGGTTTTCTTACAGACGACGGTATACCTGCACAATCCTATGGCTCTGACCCTTATCATCGTGCATATATTGCTGAGATTACAGGTGTATATGTAAAAGAATAAAGAAACTTCAACAAAAATAGTAATATTTAATTGTCTTGTGTTAAATAAAAACCGACTGTATAAATTGAAATACAGCCGGTAATTTTTTTAATGAGTTCTTTTATACATAAGCCACAGAAATTCAAGAAATCCTATACCTATGAATGCAAGCATGGTTTTCATTCTGGGCTTTTTTATCCTGAATCTTGTAATGAATGCAATTGCTATCAGAAACATTGCAGAGCCGTAAACCATTGGAAAGCATTCACCAATATCTCTTTGAAAACTGTATATAAGCGGAAGTATCAGTGCAACACTTGTCACGGGAAGTCCCTCATATACTTTGCGTGTTTCGTCTGTTTTTTTCTGACGTGATTCTTCAGTAACATTAAAATAAGCAAGACGTATAACGGCACAAAGCGGAAAAAGAATCAGCACAGGCAAATCAATCAGAGTGTTCAGTCCTATGGAATAGCCTATAACGGCAGGCAGAACACCGAAACATACTGCATCACAGAGTGAATCAATCTGAATGCCAAACTTTTTTTCATCTTCTGTACGGTTCTTTTTTGTACGTGCAACCTTGCCGTCGAACATATCACACAGACCTGAAATCATGAGGCATACTATAGCGTATGTCGGGTGTGGAGTGTTTCCGTACATTCCGCAGGCAAAGAAAATCCCTGAAACTGCTGAAGCAAGACTCATGTATGTAAGAATAACAGTATAGTTATAAAAACCTATCATTTAAATCCCCTGTTTATATTATTTGGATTGCTTTTTCCTAGCAGTTTTTTTAGTTTCCTTTTTGGCACGGACAGCTTTCATACGCTCCTGTTTTGCGGATTTTTCCTCAATACGGCGATAGGCTTCGTCATAGAAATATTCCTGAGAGTTAAGAATTTCATCAATACTTCTGCATTCCATATGAACATAATTTCCGTCGGGAAGCATGATTCTTGCCTTTACATTATCTTTCATAAGCACATTGAACATCTCACGTATACGCTTTCTGAGACGCTCATCTTCAATCGGAACGGCAACTTCAACACGGCGGATTGTATTTCTGCTCATGTAATCGGCAGAACCAATATAAATTTTCTGTTCTTTGCCCTCTTTGCCGAATATGAATATACGGCTGTGTTCAAGAAATCTGCCTACAATACTGCGTATTGTTATATTATCAGTATATTCGGAAACTCCTGCAATAATACAGCAGACACCACGCACAATGAGTTCAATTTTAACGCCTGCCTGTGATGCTTCGACAAGTTTATCTATAATAACCTTATCGTTGAGAGAGTTTACTTTTGCGGCAATATAACCTTCTCCGCCGTTTTTTGATATATTAATCTGTTCGTCCATCATGGCAAGTACCTGCGGTCTGAGTGCAAGCGGTGATACAAGAAGTTTCTTTGTCTGTTCAACAAAAGTACCGTTTCTCAGTGCGGAAAATACAGCTTCTGCATCTTCGGCAATTTCTCTGTCAGCAGTAAGCAGCATAAGGTCGGTGTATATTGCTGATGTTTTTTCGTTGTAATTTCCCGTACCTATCTGAGTTACATAATCAAAATTTCCGCCTGTGCTTTTTCTTGTTATAAGCAGCAGTTTGGAATGTGCCTTATATTCCTTAGGACCATAAATGACAGTAACTCCTGCTTTCTGTAGAATCTTGGACCACTCAATATTATTTGCCTCGTCAAATCTTGCACGCAGTTCAATCATAACAAGAACATCTTTTCCGTTTTCAGCGGCAGTGCATAATGCGCTTATAATCTTACTGTTTCTTGCAAGTCTGTACAATGTTATCTTGATTGAAGTTACCTTAGGGTCAACGGCTGATTCTTCAAGCAGTCTGATAAAAGAAGAGGTCATTGATTCAAAAGGATAACTTAAAAGAATATCCCTTGCCTTAACCTGAGAAAAAACAGAACGGTTATCGGCAATCATTGCAGACTTCCTTGGCGTGCGTATCGGAAAATGAAGTTCTGGTGAATCATCAAGTTCCTGTAATTGATAAAGATATGACAAATCAAGCGGAATATGAGAATTGAATACACGGACGTTTTTTATTTTCAGCTTTTTGCAGATATAATCAAGAGCGTCACGGCTGAACTCATTTGTAATTTCAAGTCTCACAGCGGAAAGGCGTGTACGCTTGTATACAAGTTCTTCCATACGCTCACGGAAGTCAGTTCCTTTACTGCTGACCTGTATATCGGCATTTCTTGTAACTCTTATAATAGCCCTGTCCTGAATCTTACAGCCTTTGAACATGAGATGTGCAAAATGAAGTACAACTTCTTCTTCAAGTATAAAGCGTTTGCCGTTATTTCCGAGAGAAATAATTCTCTCGCTGTGTTCATGACCTATGGGAATAATTCCGACGGAAATACCCTTTTTGGTACAGATATTTACAGCAACATAAAGTTCCTTATTTTTGAGAAACGGAAAAGGAAGTGCGTCATTTATGACAAGTCCTGAAATAAAGGGCTTGAGTTCACGCTTGAAATAAAGTTCAAGGAATGAAATTTCTTCGTGGGTTGCTGTCTCAAAGCTGACGTGTTCAAATCCATACCCTGCAAGTTCCTCCATATTTTTTCTGTATGCATCTTCGGCAATCGGCTGAAGTCGGCGGACAGCAGTAAAAACGGAATCAAGCTGCTGAGAAGCAGTCATACCAGTTCTGTCCTTTTTCTTTTTGTTCTCTTTGTTTTTATCGGTAAGTGAGCCGACACGAACCATGAAAAATTCGTCCATATTGCTCTGATATATTGCTGAAAAAGAAAGTCTTTCAAGAAGCGGATTATCGGGACTTAATGCTTCTTCAATAACACGCTTGTTGAATTTAAGCAGTGAAAGCTCTCTGTTTTCGAGATATTCCATAAAAATTGTCTCCAATCTGCCCTATGGCAATGTTTTTGCTTATACTTATTATATAACTTTTTTTGTCGAATGTCAAGCGGAATATGCAGAAATCGTATTAAAACAGATGATTGACAATTACTGCTTGATAAGGTATAATTAAGTTATAATTTATATATCAGGAGTGATTTTTATGTCAACACCTCACAACAATGCAAATAAAGGCGATATTGCCGAAACCGTACTTATGCCCGGTGACCCTCTTCGTGCAAAGTTTATCGCCGAAAATTATCTTGAAAATCCTGTATGCTATAACAATGTTCGCAATATGCTCGGTTTTACGGGTACTTACAAGGGTGTTCCTGTATCTGTTCAGGGAAGCGGTATGGGTATGCCCTCCATTGCTATCTATTCCCATGAACTTTATAATGAATATGATGTCAGCAATATCATAAGAATAGGTACGGCAGGTGCGGTTGCCGACAGCGTTAATCTCAGGGATATTGTTATTGCCATGAGTGCAAGTACAAACTCAGCATATGCAAATCAGTATAATCTTCCCGGAACTTATGCCCCGACTGCATCATGGAAGCTTCTTTCGGTTGCTGTGAAAATGGCTGAAAAGAATAATTGTTCTTATCATGTCGGAAATATTCTTTCAAGCGATACTTTCTATGATGATTTCGACAGTCTTGCAAAATGGCATAAAATGGGCGTTCTGGCAATTGAAATGGAATCCGCCGCATTATATATGAATGCCGCAAGAGCAGGAAAAAATGCACTCTGTATTCTGACCGTTTCCGATTGTCCTTTCCGTAACCTTTCCACAACAGCCGAAGAACGTCAGTCGTCTTTCCGCACAATGATGGAAATTGCCCTTGATACTGCTCTGGAAATAAGCAAGTAATTTTTTTGTCGGAATTGTCACTTTTTACTTGCTTTTTTGTGAAATTTGTGGTATGATATAAGGTAATGGAATTGTAAATTCTTAATTATACTAAAAGGAGAATTATGTATGCCCAAAAAACAGGATATTAATAAGATTATGATTATCGGCTCAGGTCCGATTATTATCGGTCAGGCGTGTGAGTTCGACTATTCGGGAACTCAGGCCTGCAAGGCTCTCAGAAATCTCGGTTATGAGATTGTTCTCGTGAACTCCAACCCTGCCACTATTATGACAGACCCCGATGTTGCGGACATCACTTATATTGAACCGCTCAACCTCGACAGGCTTACTCAGATTATTGAAAAAGAGCGTCCCGATGCTCTTCTTCCCAATCTCGGCGGACAGTCAGGTCTTAATCTCTGTTCGGAACTTGATAAGGCAGGCGTTCTTGAAAAATACGGCGTTCAGGTTATTGGCGTTCAGGTTGATGCCATTGAACGTGGTGAGGACAGAATTGAATTTAAGAATGCTATGAGTGCACTTGGTATAGGTATGCCGAAAAGTGAAGTTGCTTACTCAGTAGATGAAGCTGTTAAAATTGCTGAAAAGCTCAAGTATCCTGTTGTTCTTCGTCCTGCATATACAATGGGCGGAGCAGGCGGGGGCATGGTTTACAACGTTGATGAACTCAAAGTTGTATGTGCAAGAGGACTTCAGGCTTCTCTCGTCGGTCAGGTTCTTGTTGAGGAATGTATTTTCGGCTGGGAGGAACTTGAACTCGAAGTTGTCCGTGATTCCGCAAACAACAAGATTACAGTCTGCTTTATTGAAAATATTGACCCTATCGGAGTTCATACAGGTGATTCATTCTGCTCTGCTCCTATGCTTACCATTCCCGAAGATGTTCAGGCTAAATTACAGGAAATGTCTTATAAAATCATCGAAAGCATTGAAGTTATCGGCGGCTGTAACTGTCAGTTCGCAAGAGACCCCGAAACAGGACGTATTGTTGTTATCGAAATCAATCCGAGAACTTCACGTTCTTCCGCACTTGCATCAAAGGCTACAGGTTTTCCGATTGCTCTTGTTTCCGCTATGCTTGCCTGCGGTCTTACGCTTGATGAAATTCCGTGCGGAAAGTATGGTACACTTGATAAGTACGTACCCGACGGCGACTATGTTGTTATCAAGTTCGCTCGCTGGGCATTCGAGAAATTCAAGGGTGCAGAGGATAAGCTCGGTACTCAGATGAGAGCTGTCGGTGAAGTTATGAGTATCGGCAAGACCTATAAAGAGGCTTTCCAGAAAGCTATCAGAAGTCTCGAAACAGGTCGTTATGGTTTGGGATTCGCCAAGAATTTCAATTCAATGACCAAAGATGAACTTCTTGCACAGCTTCGCTATCCCACAAGTGAACGTCAGTTTGTTATCTATGAGGCTCTCCGCAAGGGTGCTACAGTTGACGAAATATTTGAACTCACTAAAATCAAGCACTACTTCCTTGAACAGATGCTCGAACTCGTTCAGGAAGAAGAAAATCTTCTTACCATGAAAGGCAGTGTTCCTGAAAAAGATGTTCTTAAACAGGCTAAGCTTGACGGTTTCTCAGACCGCTATCTCAGCTCACTTCTCGAAGTTACAGAAGAAGAAATCAGAAATGCACGCATCGGTTTTGGTATCAGGGAAGCATGGGAAGGTGTTCACGTAAGCGGAACTGAAAACGCTGCTTATTATTACTCCACATATCATCTTGATGAGGATAAAAGTCCTGTTAATATAGATAAACCCAAGATTATGATTCTTGGCGGCGGTCCTAACAGAATCGGTCAGGGTATTGAGTTTGACTACTGCTGCGTTCATGCTGCACTTGCACTCAAAAAACTCGGCTTTGAATCAATTATTGTCAACTGCAATCCTGAAACTGTTTCAACCGACTATGATACTTCCGATAAGCTCTACTTTGAACCTCTTACTCTTGAAGATGTTCTTGCAATTCATGACAAGGAAAAGCCTGTCGGTGTTATTGCACAGTTCGGCGGACAGACTCCGCTTAATCTTGCAAATGACCTTAAAAAATACGGCGTAAATATTCTCGGTACTACTCCCGAAACAATTGACCTTGCAGAAGACCGTGACCATTTCCGTGCAATGATGGACAAACTCGAAATTCCTATGCCCGAAGCAGGTATGGCTGTAAATGCCGATGAAGCTATTGAAATCGCAAACAAAATCGGCTATCCCGTTATGGTTCGTCCGTCTTATGTTCTCGGCGGTCGTGGAATGGAAATCGTTCATGATGACGAAATGATGCGTGTTTATATGAATGCCGCTGTTGGTGTAACTCCCGACAGACCGATTCTTATTGACCGATTCCTTAATCACGCTACAGAGTGTGAGGCAGACGCTATTTCCGACGGTACACACTGCTTTGTACCTGCTGTCATGGAGCATATTGAGCTTGCAGGCGTACACTCAGGCGATTCCGCTTGTATTCTGCCTTCAAAGAATCTCACTGAAAAGCAGGTTGAGACTATCAAGGAATATACAAGAAAAATTGCTGTTGAAATGAACGTATGCGGTCTTATGAATATGCAGTACGCTATTGAGGGCGATACTGTTTATGTACTTGAAGCAAATCCACGTGCATCAAGAACTGTTCCTCTTGTTTCAAAGGTATGCGATATTAACATGGTAAAGATTGCAACTGAAATTATTACTTCTTCACTCACAGGCAAGCCGTCTCCTGTTCCTGAACTCAAGGACAGACAGATTAATCACTATGGCGTGAAAGAAGCAGTATTCCCGTTCAATATGTTCCCCGAAGTTGACCCTGTTCTCGGACCTGAAATGCGTTCAACAGGTGAAGTTCTGGGTATTTCAAAGTCGTTCGGCGAAGCTTACTATAAAGCTCAGGAAGCTACAAAAACCGCACTTCCCGACAGCGGCACTGTACTTCTCAGTATCTGTGACAGAGACAAGCCCGAACTTCTTGAAATTGCCAAGGGATTCAATGAAATCGGATTCAGGATTCTTGCTACTCACAAGTGCTATAAGCTTCTTGTACAGGAAGGTATTCCGTGTGAAAGAATTTTCAAGATTTACGAGGGCAGACCGAATATTGCCGATGAAATCGCAAACGGCGAAATACAGCTTATTATCAACACTCCTGCCGGAAAGTCAAGTATTCACGATGACAGCTACATCCGTAAGGCTGCTATCAAGCACCGTGTGCCTTATATCACTACAATGGCTGCTGCCAAGGCAAGCGTTGAGGGTATCAGGGCTATCAGGAACAACAAAAATATCGATGTTATGTCTCTTCAGGCTCATCACGGCGATATAAAGTAACATAAACATAAAACTGCATCGGAGTATTTTCGGTGCAGTTTTAAGATTATAACTGAAATTTAACAGGAATTAATAATGAATATCAGAGAATATAAGTCATCGGACTGCAAGGAATTAGCAGAATTATTCTACAACACGGTTCATACAATTAATGCAAAGGATTATACAAAGGAACAATTAGATGTATGGGCAACGGGTCAGGTAGACTTGGAAAAATGGAATCTTTCATTTCTGGAACATTACAGTATTGTTGCAGTTGATGATGATATTATAATAGGTTTTGGAGATATAGATAAAACAGGATATTTGGACAGATTGTTTATACATAAAGATTATCAGAAAAAGGGTGTTGCTACTGCTATATGTGATAAACTGGAACGAACTGCTCAAAAATTAATTATTGTACACGCTTCTGTTACAGCAAAGTCATTTTTTGAAAAAAGAGGATACAAAGTTATAAAAGAGCAACAAGTAGAGCGACAAGGAATTGTACTTAATAATTTTGTTATGGAAAAAAGGTTATAAATAAAATTCAGAGGGTGATAATTTGATTAAAAAAATACTCAGCGGAAAAACGTGTGCAGAATGCAGAATGTGCTGTATTTTTGACAGGTACGATATATGGGAAACTCCGCTTTTTGACGAGGAAACTAAAAACAAGGTGCTTGTGTTTAATCCGAATGCTGTATTTGTAAAAGTCGGCGATAAGTATATGCTCAATGCAGGTGAGCTTGCGGACGAAGATTTATTTTCCTGTCCTGCACTCACGGAAAACGGCTGTATTTTAGGCGACGAAAAGCCGTTTGACTGCCGTATATGGCCTTTCAGAATCATGGAAAAGGACGGTAAGCGTGTTATTGCTGTTTCAACTCTCTGTGAGGAAGTACATGGACAGAATCATGATAATCTGAGAGAGTTTCTTGAAAGCGGTCTTGCCGAAAAAATATTTGCCTATGCCGACGAAAATCCTGAGGCTGTGAAGCCTTATTATGATAACTATACGATGATTTTTTAGCTTTATCACCAATATTTTCACATTATCGGACTTTAATTTAAAAAATCCGCTGATTGACAATCCATAATTATCATGATATAATATATGGTGTAAATTAAAAAAGAAAGGAAGTTTTTTAATGGCAAAAGATAAAAAAATGGTTACTGCTATTACTTCTATGGAAGAAGATTTTGCTCAGTGGTATACTGATATATGCAAAAAAGCAGAACTTGTTGAATATACAAGCGTAAAGGGCTGTATGGTTATCCGTCCTTATGGTTACGCAATATGGGAGAATATACAGCATATTCTTGACAGAATGTTCAAGGCTACAGGTCACGAAAATGTATGTATGCCTATGTTTATTCCCGAAAGTCTCTTACAGAAAGAGAAAGACCATGTAGAGGGATTTGCTCCCGAAGTTGCATGGGTTACTCACGGTGGAAGTGAAAAACTTGAGGACAGGCTCTGTGTCCGTCCTACTTCCGAAACACTTTTCTGTGAGCATTATGCAAATATTGTACACTCTTACCGTGATTTGCCTAAACTCTATAATCAGTGGGTAAGTGTTGTACGCTGGGAAAAGACTACTCGTCCGTTCCTGCGTTCAAGGGAATTTCTCTGGCAGGAGGGTCACACTATTCATGCTACAGCTGAAGAGGCTGTTATAGAAACAGAAAAAATGCTCAATGTTTATGCACAGTTCTGTGAAGAATCACTTGCTATGCCTGTAGTTAAGGGAAGAAAGACCGAAAGCGATAAGTTTGCTGGTGCTGTCTCAACATACGCTATTGAGGCTCTTATGCACGACGGCAAGGCTTTGCAGGCAGGTACTTCGCATTATTTCGGTGACGGTTTTGCAAAGGCTTTCGGTATTGAATATACAGATAAGGAAAATAAACGTGTATTCCCGCATCAGACAAGCTGGGGAGTTACTACACGTCTTATTGGTGCGGTTATCATGACTCACGGCGACGATAACGGTCTTGTCCTGCCGCCGGCTGTTGCTCCTGTTCAGGCTGTCATTATTCCTATTGCACAGCATAAAGAGGGCGTACTTGATAAAGCAAACGAACTCTTTGAACGTCTTAAATCTGCCAGACTTCGTGTAAAACTTGATGACAGTGATAATTCACCCGGCTGGAAATTCGCTGAATACGAAATGAAAGGCGTTCCTGTCCGTGTTGAGATTGGCCCTAAGGATATTGAAAACGGTCAGTGTGTTATTGCTTCACGCTGGAATAGTGAAAAGGCTACTGTTTCACTTGATGAACTTGAATCCGCCGTTGCTCAGAAACTCAAGGAAGCTCATGATGGTATGTACCAGAAAGCTCTTGACAATATGAATAATCGTACTTATGCCTGCACTTCAATTGATGAAATCAATAACGCTCTTGCCGAAAACGGTGACGGCTTTATCAAGGCTATGTGGTGTGGTGAAGAATCATGCGAAGATGATGTCAAGGAGAAAACAGGTGTCGGCTCACGCTGTATTCCGTTTATGCAGGAAAAAATTTCGGGAGTCTGTGTTTGCTGTGGTAAACCTGCAAAACATATGGTTTATTGGGGAAAGGCATATTGATTATGGGCATATTGAAAAAATCGTCTGCCGCTTTGCTGTCAGCTTTTATGCTTGCACTTCCTGTCTGCAATATGACAGGAGTGAGTGCAGAGGCTTATGGTACAGCTTTATGGCCGCTTGATGAATCATATAAGAATATTACAACATATTTTGATTCAAGCAGAAATTATGGCAATTCGTCTGCTCATAATGCCATTGATATTCCTGCGGATTATGGCTCAAATATATATGCTGCTTGTGATGGTGTATGTATCTCTGCTGACTGGCGGGACGCTTATGGTTATCTTATTATTCTGTGGCATGAAGATTTGGGTGTATATACATTCTATTCACACTGTTCCTCTATGGCTGTTTACAGCGGACAAAATGTAAAGCAGGGCGATGTTATCGGTTATGTCGGAAGTACGGGTGTTGCAAGCGGAAATCATCTTCATTTTGGTATATGCGATACGCTTTTAGGCGGTACTCCATATATAACCTACTATGACCCTCTTACTTACTTCACATACAGCGGTGGTCATTCAAACAACAATACACCTTCTGACTGCGACTGTAGTACTGATTATGCAGGCACTTATACTACTCATGGAGTCGATACATACCTGAATATAAGAAATGGTCACAGTACCGATTCTGATGTTATTGGAAGTATTACGCCGAATGCAGAAGTGAAAGTTATAAAATCCGACGGCGTATGGGCACACATTGAGTATAATGGAATAACAGGCTGTTGTGCTATGGAATATCTTGAAAAAACAGGTGAAATTTCATCGGATATGAACATTTCTGGTGCAAATATTCCACAGGGTACATTTGATATTGGTTCAAAATTCAGCATAAAGGGTATTATAAATTCCGCTTTGCCTATCAATAAAGTATGGGGCGGTATTTATGAGAACGACGGTGTGACTCCTGTTTTTGTTGCAGAGGAATTATCAGGCAGATTCAGTTATGATTTATCAGGCGAATTTGACAGACAGATTACATTCAACAGATTAAGTTCGGGTTCTTATGTCTATAAAATTGAGGCTGAGGACGAAACCGGACAGAAGTTCACGCTTATAAGTTCTGTTTTCTATGTGGGCGAATATGATGATGAAAAAATCGGTGATATAAATTCAGACGGATATGTCAATGTTTCCGACCTCGTTCTTTTGCAGAAGTATCTTCTCAACAGCGGAGTATTTACTGCGGAACAGTACGCAAGTGCTGATTTGAACAGAGATTCTGTCGTTGATGTTTTTGATATGGCTGATATGAGAAAGAAAGTTATCGAAAATATGATGTAAAACAAATCCGCCGAAAAGACGGGTGCTCATAAAGAAGTTTTCGCCATAGTACTTATGATTTTCAGTCAAAAGTGCTATGGCGTTTCTATTGACAATGTAACTGCTTTGATGTATAATTATTGCTAAGATAAATCGGAATTTAAACGCAACATGATAACTTTTTAGGAGGATTTATATATGAGCTATTTTGTTTATAACAATAAACATATCTTTTATGACGAAATTGGCAGCGGAACACCTTTGCTTTTTCTTCACGGGAATACAGCTTCTTCAAATATGTATACAGAAGTTTCAAAAAAATATAGTAAAAACTTCAAGGTAATACTTATCGACTTCCTGGGTCACGGCAAATCGGACAGATTAAGTGAATTTCCCTCAGATTTATGGTTTTATGAGGCACAGCAGGTTATTGCTTTTCTAAAAGAAAAACAATATACAGACGTAAGCATAATAGGCAGTAGCGGTGGAGCTATTGTTGCTATTAACGTTGCTTTGGAAGCACCAGAGCTTGTAAGCAAAGTTATTGCCGATAGTTTTGAGGGAGAAAATGCAAATAAAGATTTTACCATAAATCTTCTGAAAAACCGTGAAGAAGCTAAAGCGGATAGTAATGCAAGAGCGTTCTACGCATATATGCATGGTTCTGATTGGGAAAAGGTCGTGGACAACGATACTGCTGCTATTATAAGGCATAAAAATGAAACAGGTTGTTTTTTTCACAGACCATTTAACTTGTTGAAAGCTGACATTCTTCTGACAGGTAGCAAAGAAGATAAGTTCATGTATAGCTTGTCTGATAATTATTTTGAAAATGTTTACGGAGAAATGCTAAAAAAAATCGGACATGGCAAAATATATCTGTTTGATACAGGTGACCACCCTGCTATGATTACAAACTTTGAAAAGTTTTATAATGTAAGTTTGGATTTTCTAATGCAATAAATTCTTATTTATGCGAGTAATCGAATATTAACAATAAGCCCCGAAGCAGTTATCAATAATTGCTTCGGGGCTTAAACTTCTTTATGAGTATTGAACTAAATACGGCGGATTTTTGTTTTGGTAATAATACTCCGTTTATTATAACGGATTTTCAGGGCAGATGTGCAGTTTTTTCATCAAAAAATTATATTTGTATAAATGCATAAAAATTTTTTCGATATTTGTATAAATTCACAAAATGAATTTCAGATAATTTTTACTTTTTCGCAAAAAAAATGTATATAACTCTTGCA
>JAIDNR010000355.1 GCA_029063695.1 Ruminococcus sp. | reverse complement strand
AACTGATTCAGATTATTTTCAAAATTCTTCGGAAGAATTGGACAACATTTACTGCACAATTGAATTAGACGTTTTTCACCGAAATGCGTTAATCTATTAAAAGCAAGTATAATATCAAAATATGACTCTAAAAATGCTGTTATACGGTGTATAATACTTACTCTGTCATTTCTTGCAACGGCTTTTTCTATCTGATGTGAATACGCAGGCAATGATTCACATAAAAGATTCATATTTCTTTTTATTATATTGTCCCTGAGAATATCCGGATATGGCACATCAAAACGTTTCTTAGCCTGTGACAGACTTCCATTTTTATCATATATTATTTTACAATTCATAAGATTGTGCCACATACAAGTCGTATATCCGTTGTGTGCTTGATAGCTTTCAACTACTTCTGAAACTTCTTTATAAAAATCATAAGGATTTCGGTATATGATATCAATATCTGTACCATTATTCAGTATGCAATTATCTTCATATTCCCAGTAATGATTGCCGATTTCCATAGTACTGCAATATTTTTTCAAAATATCAGTTCTGACTTCATCACTGATATGTGAAGTGCAATAAACATATACATCATAATCTGATTTTTCGTCATAGTTCAATCCTGAGCGTGAACCACCTAAAGCGATTGATTCAACCTGCTCCAGTTCTGATAATTCAAAAAATAACTTTTCTATCATATAATATTCTCCCATACATTAAAAATCCGGTTTATTATTGGATATAATTCAAAAATAAACCGGAATAAGAACTTAGTTTTTAAGGCTGTGCATAGGTGCAGGAATACGTCCGCCACGATTAATGAATTTAGCGGCTGATTTCTCCTTAACAGGCATAACAGGACCGCTTCCGAGAAGTCCGCCGAACTCAAGCATTTCGCCCTCTTTTTTACCGATTGCAGGTATAAGACGAACTGCTGTGGTTTTTGTATTTACCATACCAATAGCGGCTTCATCAGCGATAATAGCGGAAATAGTCTCAGGTGAAATTTCGCCCGGAACTACTATCATATCAAGTCCGACAGAACATACAGCAGTCATCGCTTCCAGTTTTTCAAGACTGAGTACACCTGCAACAGCTGCATCAATCATGCCTGCATCTTCCGAAACGGGAATGAATGCTCCCGAAAGTCCGCCGACTGTTGACGATGCCATTACACCGCCTTTCTTAACTGCATCATTCAGCATAGCAAGGCAGGCTGTGGTACCGTGAGTACCGCACATTTCAAGTCCCATTTCCTCAAGAATATGTGCAACACTGTCTCCGATTGCAGGCGTAGGAGCAAGTGATAAATCGACAATGCCAAAAGGTACTCCCAGCAGTTCAGATGCCCTTGCACCGACAAGCTGTCCCATACGTGTGATTTTGAATGCGGTTTTCTTGATAATATCTGCAAGTTCGTTGATTGAAGCATCAGGGTACTTTGCAAGTGCTGAACGGACAACGCCCGGTCCCGATACACCTACATGAATTTCACAGTCAGGCTCACCTACTCCGTGAAAAGCACCTGCCATGAAAGGATTATCCTCAACGGCATTGCAGAATATTACAAGCTTTGCCGCACCGATACAGTCACGGTCTGCTGTACGTTCAGCAGTTTCTTTTACAATCTGTCCCATAAGTTTTACAGCATCCATGTTGATACCCGATTTCGTTGAACCGATATTCACAGAAGAACATATATTCTGCGTTATATCAAGTGCTTCGGGAATAGACTTAATCAGTGCCTCGTCACCTGCCGAAAATCCCTTGTGTACAAGTGCGGAATATCCACCTATGAAATTAACTCCACAGGTATCAGCAGCACGCTGGAGTGCCTTAGCAAACTTCACGGGATTCTCATTCGGACAAGCCGCCGCAAGCATTGCGATGGGAGTTACAGAAATCCGCTTGTTTACTATCGGTATGCCGTACTCTTTTTCAATACGCTGACCGACAGATACAAGATTTCCTGCCTTTGATACAACCTTATTGTAGACTTTTTCACAAGCCTTATCAATATCAGTATCAATGCAGTCAAGAAGTGATATACCCATTGTTATTGTTCTGATGTCAAGGCATTCGTCCTGAATCATTCTGATAGTTTCAAGAATATTATAAACATTAAGCATGAATTATTTCCTTTCTGTTATATGTTATATATTGTGCATAGAATTGAAAATATCCTCGTGCATTGTGTGAATTGAAAGTCCGAGTTTTTCACCAAGATTTGTCATGTCATCAACAAGCTGTGAAAAGTCCTTGTTCATATCGGTTATATCAACAAGCATAATCATAGCAAACATATCCTGTAAAACGCTCTGTGTTACCTCAATGACATTAACGCCCATTTCAGCACATATTCCGCTTACCTTGTGGAGAATACCCACGTTATCCTTACCAATTACAGTTACAACAGCTCTCATAAATTTACCTCCTGAGAAAAATATATATCCTAATTATAGCATACATTTCCAAAAAAATAAAGACCTATTATTAATTTTATTTTTTAACTACATTTTTTTGTCCTAAACTATAGAAATATTATTAATTTTGTGCTATAATATAAGTTAATCTATATTCAGGGAGGCTGATTTTAATGAATCTTATTGACTGCCACACGCATACGCAATATTCTATGGATTCCGATGCCGATATTATACAGATGATTGAACGTGCAAAGGAACTCAATCTTTCGGCTTATGCCGTAACAGACCACTGCGAATGCAATTTCTGGTATCCTGAGGAGCATTACAGTGCGGAAGAAGCTGTATTTGCTCATAATTATTTCAACTACAGCAGGGATTTTGAATCATCTGTTTCCGCCGTTACTGCACTCAAAGAAAAATACACGGGCTTCAATCTTATATGCGGTACTGAAATGGGTCAGGCGATGCTTGATATTGAAGTCGCCGAAAAAATTGCAGGTGACCCACGACTTGATTTTATTATAGCGTCCGTACATCAGATAAAAAACGAACAGGACTTTTACTATATAAACTATAAAAATATGACTATGAACGAAATATATAATCTTCTCGAAAGATATTTCACGGAAATATACGAACTCTGCAAATGGGGAAAATTCGATGTTTTAGGTCATATTACATACTGCATACGCTATATGAAAATGCGTAATGGCATAAATCCCGATTTGAGCAGATTTGATGAGATAATCGCAGAAAGTTTCCATGAACTCGCACAAAAAGATAAAGGAATTGAGATAAATACATCGGGAATAAGACAAGGCGTTGGAAGTACGTTCCCGTCTCTTGAATATGTCAGACTTTTCCGTGATATGGGCGGTAAAGTACTTTCAATCGGCTCTGATGCCCATACTGTTGAGGATTTGGGTGCGGACGTATCAACAGGAATTGAGATTGCAAAGTCGGCAGGTTTTGACCGTATCTGTTATTTCAAAAAACGCACACCGCATTTTTTAGATATATAATTCAATGAAAGGATTTGATTAAATGAAAAACGAAATTATCAGAATCTTACAGCAGAATGCCCGTATTTCAAATACAGCTATGGGAGAAATGCTCGGTATCTCTCCCGAACAGGCAGCGGCGGAAATCCATATGCTTGAAGAAGAAGGCATTATACGTGGTTACAGCGTTATTGTTGACGATGAAAAATTTGACAGTTCAGCAGTATATGCCACAATCGAACTTAAAGTTACTCCTCAGCGTGACTGCGGATTTGATGATATTGCAAAAACTATCATGATGTATGATGAAGTTGAAAGTGTAAGCCTTATGTCATCAGGTGCATACGATTTGTCCGTTGAAGTCAAGGGAAATAATCTTAAAGACGTTGCATTTTTCGTCTCTGAAAGACTTGCCACAATAGACGGCATACTTTCAACTTCTACACACTTCATTCTGAAAAAATACAAGGAAAAAGGTATCTTCATTGATGATGAAGAAACAGATGAAAGAGGGTTAGGCTGATGATAGATTATGATAAGGTACTTTCTCATAAAATCAAGAACATAAAACCGTCAGGAATAAGAAAATTCTTTGATATTGCCGCAACTATGGAAGGTGTTATCTCTCTCGGAGTAGGCGAACCCGATTTCTCTACTCCTTGGGTAATAAGAAAAGCCGCTATACAGGTACTTGAACGCAAGCATATTGTCTATGGTGCTAATATCGGCATAGCCCCTCTCAGAGAAGCTATTTCAAAAAAAATCGAAAAAAAGCATAATGTTCACTATAACGAAAGCAGTGAAATAATTGTGACTGTCGGCGGTTCTGAGGCGATTGACCTTGCCATTCGTGGAATCCTTGATGTCGGCGATGAAGTTCTTATTGTTGAACCTTGCTTTGTCTGCTATGCTCCTCTTGTGGAACTCATGGGCGGTGTTGCCGTTCCCGTGCCGACTAAAATTGAAAATAACTTCAAGCTTACTGTTGATGATTTCAAGGACAAAGTTACTGAGCGGACAAAGATGATAATTATGCCTTATCCGAATAATCCGACAGGTGCAATAATGACAAGAGAAGATTTAGAGCCGATTGCGGAATTTCTAAGAGATACGAATATAATGGTACTCTCGGACGAAATCTATTCCGAACTTACATACGGCAGAAAACATTTTTCAATCATCGAACTTGACGGTATGCGTGAACGCACTATCTATGTAAACGGATTCTCAAAGGCTTATGCAATGACAGGCTGGCGACTTGGTTACTGTGCTGCTCCTGCACCGATTATTTCCCAGATTTTTAAGATTCACCAGTATGGCATTATGTGCAGTCCGTATATAAGCCAGAATGCCGCTGTTGAAGCTCTTACTTCTTGTGACGGTGAAGTTGTAAAAATGGTAGATGAATACAATGTCCGCCGCCGCTATCTTGTAAACGAATTTAACAGAATCGGACTTTCATGCTTTAATCCCGAGGGTGCATTCTATGTATTCCCATGTATAAAGAGTACAGGACTTACAAGTGAGGAGTTCTGCGAACGTCTGCTTTATGAGGAGAAAGTCGCTGTAGTTCCGGGAAGTGCTTTCGGCGATTCGGGTGAGGGATATATCCGTATTTCTTATGCTTATTCACTCAAACATCTCATGGAGGCTATGAGCCGTATCGAGGATTTCCTGAAACGTCTGGAGGCTGAAAAAAATGAGGGTTAAGACTGCCGCAAAGATAAATCTTGCACTTGATGTGACAGGCAGACTTCCGAACGGCTATCATGAAATCGAAAGCGTATTTCAGACGGTCGGACTTTATGATGAAGTCACTGTTGAACTGATGGAAAGCGGTATTGAACTTACCTGTGAATCGCTTGATACATTCGCATTTGATGATAATATACCGTGCGACGAAAGAAATATCGCACATAAAGCCGCAAGAAAGTTCATTGATGAAAACGGACTTGAAACAGGTTGCAGAATCCACATAAAAAAAGGGATACCGTCACAGGCAGGAATGGGCGGCGGAAGTACCGATGCGGCGGCTGTACTTTTCTGTCTGAATAAGTTAACAGGGAAAACTTTTTCTGCCCCCGAAAAATTAGGTGCAGATGTACCTTTTTTCCTTACAGGCGGTACGGCTTACGTCACAGGAATCGGAGAGAAAATCAGTAAAATCGCTGACTGTTCGGGAAAAATACTTGTAATCGCAAAGGGAAAAGAGGGTGTTTCCACTGCAAAAGCTTATGCGGAAATCGATGCTCTTGAAAATCCTGCTCCTGTTCGTGTAAAAGAACTGGTTAACGCAATAGAAAACGACGGAAATATTGTTGATTATATAGGTAATATCTTTGAAGATGCAGTAAATCTCCAGGAAGTTGACGATATAAAGCAGAAAATGCTTATGTTCGGTGCGGAAACCGCCTGCATGACAGGAAGCGGTTCTGCCGTTTTCGGACTTTTCAACGATATGGAATCCGCAAAAAAATGTCATTACTGGCTTACGGAAATCGCCTATTTTTCATGTATCTGTGAAACTGTTCCCGAATCGTTCATTATATTTGATTAAACAGAAACTCTGTCTTTTCAGGGCAGTAACCATATAGACATTTTAACGCCATAATATTTATGAAAAAATCATAAATATTATGGCGTTTATTTGTATTTATTTTATCAGCACAAAAAATCTGAATTTATCTGACAACTATCTCATAAGCTAAATTTGATACCCAATGTGGAATGATTGCACCATACAATGAATTTGTTTTCATATAAATCATACTAAGAACAATATGTGTAACAAATAAATTGATTATCCAGCCAACATTTCCGAAAAAATCGCTTAAAGTCATTCCATAAGCAAGCATTCGATAAGGATAGTGCATGAGTATAAATAATATGCCTGTCAGAATAACTGCTATGCTTTTGTGCTTAACCAGACTGTAAATTCTTGTATCAATATAACCACGAAAAACAAATTCCTCACATACTGCTACCGATAAAAAAGATATGACAAGCGGAATAATTTTCTTTACCGGCAAGAGCCTGTTGCCAGCAAGCAAATGAGACAAGCAATTATTATAAAAAAGTATTGCAGCAAATATTCCTCCTATTACTATACTTAAAACTTCTTTGCCTGACTTTAAGCCGATGGTTGATATGTTTCTCTTATTAATTTTGATGAGAATTATCGTAATTGCGGAAATAACAGTATTAAAAATAATATTGGTACAAGTCATCATACTGCCTTTAATATATTTCGCAAAGCAGCCTAAAATTGCATAACCTAAACACATAATAACGAAAAGCAATAATGCTGAAAGTCCTTCCCGCTTGTTATACATATTAAGATTATCATTATATTGCCTGTCAGTCTGTAATATTTTTTTCATTATCAACTCTCCATACAAATCTGATTTATCAATATTCACATTTCAGGCTAAGTTTTATGCGTTATTCTGTTGTTTCTCCCTGTACTATTGTTTTAGTGCAGAGCCATTCGCACCATTTTGTATAGTACATTGCAAGAGGGTGAATGCCGTCTGAAGTATATGATTCCATTAAACAGCCGTTTTCATCGTCATAGACCTCATTTATATCTATGTAGAATACTTTCTTATTGTCGGCGAGAGAAGCAAGTCGACTGTTGAGATAATCAAGAGCATTGTTATTTATCGTATCGCTTTCAGCAGATGCCGAAACGTGAAGATTTCCCTGAATATATATTATGGCATCAGGCTGATGTACTTTGATTTTCTCTACAATCGCTCTGTATGAAGTAAGTGTTACTTCTGAATCGTTGCCGACTTCATTTATTCCAAGCATTATGTACACTTTGCCGTACTGCTTTTTGTCAATAGCATTGTCGAAAGTCATATCATTTATTTCTTCTTCATCGATTTTGTATGCGGACATTCCGACAGAACAGAAGTAATCGGAATTTTTGAATGTACCGTATTCCTTTATACCGACTGTACGTGAATCACCAATAAAAAGTGCGTCATCAAAATAAGAAACATCACTTGTAGTAAACAAAATTTCTGATTCTACAGGTGCATCTGTAGCAGGCTGTACATCATTATCATCATCGGAAGATGATGATGTTTCGGGTGAATCGGGTGTACTATCAGCAGATACAGGCGTATTGCTTATAGGCTTTTTTACATCGGAACTTGATTTCCATATCTTATGAACGATAAAGGGCGATGCAACAAAGCAGGTTGCCATGAGAATAAGAGTGTAGGCGGATTTCTTGAATTTTTTCATAATATTATGTCTCCTTTTTTATTTTTATTTTGTTTTACACACATCAAATCAAAATCTCCAGTAAAGGAAAGGGTCGTCCATACCCTGATACATACAGTAAACCGAAAACCAGAATACTGCCAGAAGTAAGACAACACATATATAGGAGTCTTTTATCTTTTTATATATAAACTCCGGTAATTTTGTTGAAAAGAGTATTCCTGCAATAAAATATTTGCCGTAAATCCCAAGATATTTTATATAATCCTGTTCAAATACAACTCCTTTATCAGAGCTGACATGAATAAGTCTCAGGAAATATTCACCAAGCTGACTGAAATCGGTAATTGCAAACAACAGCCATGAAAGAGGAATAAGAATAATCATATATATATGACCGACTATTCTGTACTTTTCCATAAAGTTCTTTACCTTGCCAAATTTTTCAAGCATGAGTATTCCGAAAAGAGCAAGTCCCCAGATAATGAAATTCCAGCTTGCACCGTGCCATAAGCCCGTGAAAGCCCAGACAACAAATGAATTTCGGACAGTTTTCAGAATGGTTGTCCTGCTTCCGCCGAGAGGAAAATAAATATAATCCTTGAACCAAGTACCGAGAGTTATATGCCAGCGTCGCCAGAACTCAGTCATTGATACGGAAGTATATGGGTAGTCAAAGTTTTTTGGAATGTCAAATCCCATAATTTTGCCGAGACCTACAGCCATAAGAGAATATCCCCAGAAATCAAAATAAATCTGAAATGAATACGCAATTATACCGAGCCATGCAAGCGGAGTTGAAATACTTTCATAGCCAATCATGGAAATATCTCCCCATAGACCGCCAATCTGATTTGCAAGTATTACTTTGAGACCGAGACCTATAGTAAATGTTTTCAGTCCATTTTCAACTTTTTCTATGGAATGAGTACGATTTCTCAGTTGTTCGGCAACTGTCGAATATGTAACAATCGGACCCGCTATAAGCTGTGGAAACATACTTATATATGCACCGTAATTCATGATACTTGTTTCTGCCTGTGCTTTTTTTCTGTATACATCAATTATATAAGAAACATTCTGAAATGTATAGAAACTTATTCCGATAGGAAGTATTATATTTTTCAACGGCAAATCCGCACCGAAAATCCCATTGATATTTTCAAATGCAAAGCCTGTATACTTAAAGAAAATCAGCCACCAGAAGTTAAACACTATTCCGATTGCAAGCCACACTTTCGAGGCTCGTCGAAATACTGAAATAAATTCGCCGATTATGAAATTGAAAAGTATCGTAAGCAGGAAAAGCACGATATAGACAGGATATTCCAGTACACCCATACAGTAGAAAACGATACTTCCCAGAAAGATTACTGCATTTTTATATTTGAACGGCATAAATCCATATACAATAAGAAATGCAGGGAGAAATATAAAAATAAACTCCAGACTGCTGAAAACCATTTTATCACCCTTTAGTTAATTCTTTTGTCCGCTTATATTTTTCTATGCGGAATATCTACACAAGCCGATACAAAAAATACTGCAAATCAAAGCAATACGGCTATATATACTATTTTACACGTAATTATTACAAATTTCAAGTCATTTTACTTTTTGTAACTATTTGTAATATTTGACATATTGACAAAATATTCCTATGATATGATTAAACAAATATTTATGTTATTGTTTGTATAAATCAGACAAAATTTCAACAACAGTATTTACAAAATATCCTCATTGTACTATAATTAATATGGATATTTTTGTTATTCGGAACAACTATAGTAATTGTTAAGAGGATTTTATATGATTAAACATCTTTCGGGAGATTATGAAACAGTTGAATATGAAAGCAAGCGTTCTTTTCTGCTTCATGATAATTATGATAATGAGGCATATCCCATTCATTGGCATAATGCAGTAGAAATTCTTATGCCTCTTGAAAACCATTATATAGTAAATACACTTGATACTGAATATATTATTCCTATGCATGACTTGCTTATCATTCCGCCTGCCGAGCTTCACAGTATGCCTGCCGTCAAGGGTCATAGACTTATCCTTCAATGCGATAATTCCGTGCTTGCCGATATTCCTGTCTTTGAACCTGTAATGCGTGGACTTGTGTCGCCTATGCTTATTGACAGTAATCTTGATAAAGGTCTGCACTGCCTTGCAAAAAAAACCATGTTCAGTATTTATGAACTTAACAGTAAAAAATCAGAACTTGCTGATGTGAAAATTTATATTGCACTGATAAATCTGCTTATTGCTATAAGGGAATTCAAAATCGGACAGACAAAGATTTCTCTTGACTGCGATGATGTAAAACTTGATGAATATAACGAAAAATTCGGAATAGTGATGAAATATATTGATGCAAACTATATGTATGATATTTCACTTGAACAGCTCGCCGATGTTGCAGGCTACAGCAAATACCACTTCTCACGTATTTTCAAACAGTACAACTCAATGTCATATTTGCAGTATATCAATGCAAGACGTACAAAAGCTGCCGAACTTCTTCTGCTTGAACCCGATATATCAGTTACAGAAGTTGCAATGCGTTCAGGATTCAAGAGCCTGACTACTTTCAACCGCATTTTCAAAGAAATAAAGCACTGTACTCCAACAGATTTCAAAAAATTGTATTCAAAGCATTAAATATTTTAATTTTTTATAAAATCTATGGTAATTTCAGTAATATTGTGATATAATAGAAAAGACACCTTTTATGATTGGAGTATCTGATAAAAATGAATTACAAAAGAAAAATTATCGGTGATAATATTGGGTTTTCGACAGTAATTGACGAAAAATTCAATACCTGTTCACTTTACGTCCGATTTATAACTGAACTAAGTGCGGAAAATTCCGCCGTAAATTCAGTTATAAGTGCACTGCCTGCAATGTCAAACAGCAGATTTAAAACCATAGGTGAACTCAGCGACGCTGCTGCTGAACTCTATGGTGCATCTATAACTTCTTTTTCAAATAAAAGAGGCGACGCACAGATTATCGGCTTGTCCGCATCATGGATTTGCAACCGCTTTGCACTTGAAAATGAAGATATAACAGCAAATATGCTTGAAATAATTCATGACTGCATTTTCAGTCCGAATGCTGAAAACGGTGAATTTGACATCACATCTTTTAAAATATCACAGAAAAATATAATCGATGCAATTGAAAGTCAGCTCAACGATAAGCGTTCATATTCCGTAAATCAGGCATATAAACTTGCTTTCAGGGGAGAACCTGCCGGAAATACAAATCTCGGAACAATTGAACAGGCTGAAAGTGTTACGCCCGAATCGGGATTCAGAGCTTATATGAATCTCCTTGAAACTGCACAGATTGAGATTTTCTACATTGCACCCGAAGAAAACAATTCAGTTGCTGAGATGTTCCGCAGAAGTTTTGAGAAAATAAACAGAAATTCACACGAATATACAATCAGCAGTAAAAGTCCGCTGAAAGCAGAACCCGAAAATATCACAGAAGAATTTGACGTTAACCAGAGTAAAATGGTTCTTGTGCTGAAAAGCGATTCCGATGACAGATTTGCAGTTAATTTATTCAGCACAATTCTCGGCGGTACTCCAGTATCAAAGCTTTTCGCAAATGTACGTGAAAAAATGAGTCTATGCTATTACTGTGCAAGCAGCTTTTATGTTGAAAAGAATGCTGTTATAATAGAAAGCGGAGTTGACAGGGCAAATATTGACAAGGCATACAATGAGATTTTTCACCAGATTGATGAAATAAGAAACGGCAATATTTCAGATGAAGAAATACAGTCTGCTCTGCTTGCACTTGATAACGTATATTCGGGTATAGGCGATACTCCGTCGCAGTGCTTTGCATGGTATTTCGGCAGGTTCTGCACAAATGATATTATGACTCCGCAGGAATATGTACAAAAATTCTTTGAAGTAACAAAAGACAGAATAATTCAGGCGGCTGAATCATTCAGACTTGACAGCTCATACTATATGCTCAATAAGGAGAGTGCAGAATGAAAAAGGAAATCATTACAAGCAGACTTACCGGAGACAGCTGTATTCATGTAAAGCATTCAAGCGGACTTGATATCTATATCAGCGAAATGACAGGATTCAGCAACGTTCATGCTCTTTTCGGAACAAAATACGGCTCAATAAATACCATGTTCAAGACAGCAGAAGATACTGAGTATACAACAGTTCCCGAAGGAATCGCCCACTTTCTTGAGCATAAGCTTTTTGAAAATGAAGAATGTGGAGTATTCGAGCTTTACGCCGAAACAGGTGCGATGGGAAATGCTTTCACCTCATTTGACAAAACCTGCTATCTCTTCTCATGTTCAAAGAATTATACCGAAAATCTCAGAATACTTCTTGATTTCGTCCGGAAACCTTACTTCACAAAAGAAAATGTCGAAAAAGAACAGGGTATTATAGGACAGGAAATTCAGATGACGAATGACAATCCCGAATGGCGAGTATTTTTCAATATGCTCAAATCAATGTACCACAATCATCCTGTTAAGATTGATATTGCTGGAACTGCCGAAAGTATCGCTCAGATTGATGCGGATTTGCTTTACAAGTGCTATAATACTTTCTATAATCTCAATAATATGGTGCTTTCAATTGCGGGAAATATAAATGCGGACGAGGTTCTTGCAATATGTGACGAACTGCTGAAACCATGCGAGGATAACGGACTTGAAACGTTTTTTCCAGATGAACCTGATTCAATCGTACAGTCTGAAATCCGTGAGAAACAGCCTATAGGTACTCCTATTTTTCATCTTGGCTACAAATGCAGACCTCTTACTGACAGTAAAGAAAAAGTAAAAAAATTCATAACCGCTTCAATTACCGCATCACTTTTAAGCTGCAAATCAAATGAAATGTACTGCCGACTTATGAATGATGGTATTATAAACAACTCATTTGAATGTGAAATATTTGACGGTGACGGTTATATGTCATTGATTTTCAGCGGTGAATCCTCAAAGCCCGAAGAAATAAGAAAAGCTGTTGTAAATGAGTTTGCACGTATTCTCCGTGATGGTGTATGCGAAAAAGACTTCCTCAGAATAAAGAAATCATCTTACGGCGACCTTATACGTCAGCTCAATAATGTTTCCGCCGTTGCAGGTCTTATGATAAACAATGCACTCAGCGGAATCGGTACTTTTGATATTATAGATACGTTCTCTGAAATTACAAGTCGGGACGTTTATGATTTTATCAAATCCGACCTTACGGAAGATAAGCTTGTCTTGTCTGTAATTGAGAAAGCTGGTGAATAAGTGACAGCTTCTGAAATGATACAAGACCCGAATATAATACAATTCCCGAAACTCGGCTGGGAATTTGAAATCAATCCCACGGCTTTCACCGTTTTCGGCATTGAAATACAGTGGTACGGCATTATAATTGCTCTCGGACTTCTCCTTGCTGTGCTTTACTGCTTTCCACGCATGAAAAGATTCGGAATTGATTCCGACCGTGCAACCGATGCTGTAATCGGCGGAGTTATCGGCGGAATTATCGGTGCAAGACTTTATTTTGTCATCATGAAATGGGATGACTACAGAAAAGATACTCTTAAGGATACTTTTCTTGCGGTTATCAATACACGAAACGGTGGACTTGCCATATACGGCGGAATTATTGGTGCACTTATTGTCGGTTTGATTGTATGTAAAATAAGAAAAGTAAAATTCTTGCCCATGCTTGACATTGCAGTCCTTGGATTCCTTATCGGACAAGGCATAGGACGCTGGGGAAACTTTGTAAATCAGGAAGCTTTCGGTACTAATACCGATTTCTTCCTCGGCATGACGGGCGGAAGAATACAGTACGTTATAAACAATGAAATGCAGATAGGCGGTTCAATGTATGAAAGCGGACTTGAAATGCTGTGGGAAAATCCCGTTCACCCTTGTTTTCTGTATGAATCCCTATGGTGCCTGCTCGGATTTGCAATTTTCGCACTCTATTCAAAGTATAGAAAGTATGATGGACAACTTCTGCTTATGTATATGGCATGGTACGGTGCTGAACGTGCAGTAGTTGAGGGTCTGCGTACAGACAGTCTCATGTTTGGAAATATACGTGTATCTCAGGTGGTTTCTGTGATTATTCTTATTGTCTCAGTCATTTTGCAGATAATTATTGGATTCAAAGTAAAACGTGACCCCGAAAATCATATTCTTTATGTAAATACTGAGGAATCACGGCTTCTGATTGAAGAAACACGCCTGAGAAATATGGGAATGAAAGGAAAAGATGCTCAGATTATGAGCAATGAAGATGATGAAATCGGCATACTTCCCGTTGAGGACGAAGATGACGATGATGATATTAAGGAGGAAATTTAAATGGCACAGATTATTGACGGAAAAGCAGTATCGGCGGCAGTCAAAGAAGAAGTCGCTACTGAAACCGCAAAACTCAGGGACGAACACGGTCTGAAAGTCGGACTTGCTGTTGTAATAGTTGGAAACGATTCCGCTTCACGAGTTTACGTAAACAATAAGAAAAAGGCTTGTGAAACTGTAGGTTTCCAGTCATTTGAGTATGCACTCGACGAAAATACAACTCAGGAACAGCTTCTTGATTTGGTTAACGTACTTAACAGAGATGAACGTGTAAACGGTATTCTCGTACAACTCCCGCTTCCGAAACATATCGACGAAAAAGCCGTAATCAACGCAATATCACCCGATAAGGACGTTGACGCATTCCACCCTGTAAATGTCGGCAAAATTATGATTGGCGAATATTCGTTCTTACCTTGTACACCCGCAGGAGTCATGAGGCTTATTGAAAGTACAGGAGTTGACATCACAGGCAAGCAGTGCGTTGTTGTAGGACGTTCAAATATCGTCGGCAAACCACAGGCAATGTTATTACTCCAGAAAAACGGCACTGTTACTATATGTCACTCAAAGACAAAGAATCTGAAAGAAATCTGTCTCGGAGCTGATATTCTCGTTGTTGCTATCGGTCGTGCAAAGTTCATCACAGGCGATATGATTAAAGAAGGTGCAGTAGTAATCGACGTAGGTATGGACAGAGACGAAAACGGTAAGCTCTGCGGTGACGTTGATTTCGAGTCCGCAAAGGAAAAGGCTGGCTATATCACACCAGTTCCGGGCGGTGTTGGTCCAATGACTATTGCAATGCTTATGAAAAATACTCTTACAGCAGCTAAACAGCAGGCAGGTATTGAATGAAAGTAAAAACATTAAGCATTTTAATACTGTTATCTTCTCTGACATTGTCAGGCTGTGGCGGAGATGTTAGAAATGTTAATATTTCTGGTTTTCAGTCATATATATACACAGATGACGATATTGAAAACGCTTTTAAGTCTGTTAAATCTTATTTCAAATCAAATTTTGATGGCTGTACACTTACAAAACTTGGCTATTACGGCGACGCATATTCAGATGAATTTAATGAATACGCTGAAAGATATAATGCCAGTGAAGCAATTATTATCGGCTCATCATTTTTTACAAACGAAAAAGAAAGAAATGACGGTCTTAGTGAAAATTCTGTATATAATTATCACTGGATTTTAGTCAGAAATGAAAATAAGAACTGGGAAACCGTTGATTTCGGATATTGATACTTGCTTTAATAACAATAATTAAAAATATTGCCCATATGCATTTTGTGTATGGGTATTTTTTATTTTATCACATTTATTCACAGAACTGTCAAGAATGTGAAAATTTTCACACAAATTATTTTTCAAAAATATATATTTATCTCAAATGTATTTCACAAAGCTCAGGTATACTGTAATCATATTAAAGATAACAAACACATACCTGAAAGGAAAAGTGATTAATATGAATGAATATAACTTTGAAATTATGCCTGTGGAAAATCCCGAACCCAAAAAACCGAAGAAACATACAGCACTTAAAATAGTTGCTTCACTTATGGCAATGACAGTCGTTTCGGCAGGTTCAATCGGAATATACAAACAGATTGCAGAAGTTCCTGCACAGAGCATCACAGTTGCAGAGGAGTCCAATTCAGATAAAGTTATTGAAGCTGATGCTATGGGACTTATTCACACAGAAAATTCAGATACTGCTGAACTCACCACAGAAGAAGTAGTAGAAAAAGTACTGCCGTCCGTTGTGGGAATCGAATCACAGTTCACAGTGACTTCAAACAGCAATCATGGCTATTTCTTTGGTTACAATATCCCGTCCGAAAGCACATCGACAGGCACGGGAACGGGTGTTGTAATCACAGAGAACGGCTATATTGTTACAAATGCACACGTTATCTATGACAGCCAGTATGGTGCAGGACTTGCGGACAATATTTCTGTACTTATCAATGACGATGAAAGATATGACGCAGAAGTTATCGGCTATGCTACCGACTGTGACCTTGCTGTACTGAAAATTAAGGCTGAGGGTCTTACTCCTGCTGAATTTGGTGACAGTGATTCTCTTAAACTCGGTGAATCCGTTACAGCAATCGGAAACCCACTCGGCTTTGAACTCCGCAACACCGTCACAAGAGGAATTGTATCAGGTCTTAACAGAAATATAACAATCAATGAAAAATCCATGAATCTGATACAGACTGATACAGCTATAAACTCTGGCAATTCAGGCGGTCCGCTGATTAATAAATACGGTCAGGTTATCGGCATAAATTCATCAAAAATGTCAAGCAGTTATTATGGTGAGGCATCTATTGAGGGCATAGGATTTGCTATACCGTCAAATGAAGTTTCTGCCATAGTAGACGATATTATGGAATACGGCTATGTTACAGGTAAACCGCAGTTGGGAATAAGCTGTCAGGACGTTACCGAAACAGTATCAAAGATGTACAATATGCCGATTGGCGTATATGTTGTTGAAGTAACAGACGGCAGTGCCGCTGAAAATGCAGGTCTGAAGTCGGGCGATATTATCACAGAAGTTGATGGTGTTGAAGTTGCAACGTACGATGAACTCAATTCACAGAAAAATATGCACTCCGCAGGTGATACAATTGAAATCACTTATATCAGAAACGGAGAGGAACATAAAACCACTGTTGAACTTGATGAAATTACACATGAAAGCTAAAAATTTTCCCCTTGCACTATGCAGGGGGATTTTTTTGTGATATAATATTTATTGGAGATGATGAAATGAAAAAATTATCTAAAAAGAAAAAAATTATAATTTTTGCTGTAATTTTAGTAATACTGTTTATTTTCTGTTTCTGGCAAAATAATATGCTTACTGTATCAAAGTACACATATTCAAGTGCGAAAATCGCCAAAGAACTCGACGGATTCAGGATAGTACAGATTTCAGACCTGCACAATAAGGATTTCGGCGGCAGGCTTATTGATAAAATCACTGAACTCAATCCGGATATTATAGCAATAACAGGTGATATTGCCGACTCCAATCATACCAATATTGAAACTGCACTTGAATTTGTCAAAAAATCAGCGGAAACTGCACCGTCATATTATATTACGGGAAATCACGAATACTGGCTTGAAATTTCCGAACGTGAAAAGCTTATGAACGGACTTGAATCCGCAGGAGTAAAGATACTCAGCGACGAAACCACAGAAATTGAATATAACGGCAAATCATTTAATCTTACTGGACTTGATGACAATACACTTATGAGTGATTTCAGAAATATTCTTCCTGATGATAAAAATTCACTTAATATTCTTTTAGCTCATGAACCGCAGTATATAAATTCATACAGTTCATGGGGAAGTGTTGACTTAGTGCTTACAGGTCATGCACATGGCGGACAGTTTATTCTTCCGTTTATTGGCGGACTTGTCGCACCTGACCAAGGATTTTTCCCAGAATATACGGACGGATTACACAAATCCGCCAATACTTCAATGATAATAAGCAGAGGACTGGGCAACAGTGTTATTCCACTCAGACTGTTCAATTTTCCCGATATTGTATGCGTTGACTTAAAGCACTCCTAAACCGTCAAGCAGAAGTTTTATTCCGATAAGTACAAGGACGATACCGCCTGCAAATTCAGCCTTTTTCTCGTATTTACTTCCGAAACGATTTCCGACAGCTACACCGATAAGGCACACTATAAAAGTAATTATTCCTATAATTCCGACTGAAAACAGTAAATCGGTTTTCTGTGCCGTAAAAATTATTCCTACAGCAAGTGCATCAATACTCGTAGCTACAGCAAGAACAATGAGTTCTTTTACATCAAGCCTATATTCAGTGATTTTATCGTCCTCTTCATCGCCTTTCAGTACTTCAAGAATCATTTTTCCGCCGATAAATCCCAGAAGAATAAATGCAATCCAATAACTGTATGTACTTATGAAATTTTCAAACCGACTTCCCAGAAAATAGCCTATCAACGGCATACCTGCCTGAAATATACCGAACAAGAGTGCTGTAACAAATGTACCCTTGAAGTCAATTTTTTTCATGCTAAGACCTTTGCATACAGAAACGGAAAAAGCGTCCATAGCAAGACCCAGTGCAAGCAGAATCAATTCAGTAATACCCATAGTTCATAGCTCCTTTTAAGCTATTCTATGCAAAAATTACAGCTTGTATTCCATAATGAAATCGTCCATTACATAATTATTTCCTATATCCGTAACAGCAGTATCTGTAACTTCAAAACCTGTTTTTTTGTATACTTCTACAGCATGGTCATTGTGCTTGTTTACTGTAAGATACACACGCTTTTTGCCTGATTTACGTGCTTCATCGAACACTTTTGAAAGCATGAGCGATGCAATTCCCCTGCCCCGTCTGCTTTTATGAAGATAAAGCTTACTCAGAAAAAATCTGTCGTCTGATTCGGGTTTAACGCCGATATATCCGCATAATCCGTCATCGTCACGGACTGCAAAATAACTGTAGTTCTGGTTTTCAATCTGCTCAGTCATTGCATTTAGTGACTGAAATTTCTCTACCATATAATCAATCTGTCCTTCACTGATAATTCCAACAAAGCATTCATGCCATATCTCATCTGCAAGTTCAGCAATCCGTCTGAGTTCGGGAAGATATTTTACTTTTGTAATCTCAACAGCCATAATAAAAACTTCTTTCAATAATTTTGCATGATTATTTTTGATGATTTTGTCACTTCGACCGTACTAAAATAATCAAAAACGAGGTTAAAGCAGACAAAACACATTATTTAATCAACAGAATTGATTTGCATATACTGGGCAAACAACTTTCTCATCATACACATATCAAAAACATCAATAACACTATCTTTATTCAAATCACCAGCTTTCCAGTCAGTGAGAGTACCGCTTCCAAGAAGCCATTTCTGCATCATCACAAGGTCTGCAACAGTAAACTCATCATCTGAATTTACGTCTCCGACAACAGATTTGATTTCGCTGTCTGCCAAATAGACTGTTTCATACATTGTTGAAGCCCACAGTTCACGCATAGTCGCATAACCATTATCATTCGGGTGAACTCCGTCCGAACTGAGCAAATCAGGATTTTCACGGAAAAGCGTTTCAAAATCAGGACCTTTTATAACTTCAGGATAATTTTCATAAATTTTTTCAATCATTACATTATATGCCGGTACGTTGTCTCCTACTGCCTTTTCAGTAGCATATGGAATTTTAGGAATAATCGGTACTTTTCCAGCCTCAATTATTTTTTCTACCATATAGGCGGTATTTTTATAATATTTTTCGGTATTGGAAGGATTTCCCCATGCATCATTTGTTCCATAAGCTACACTTACGTACTTTCCTGGAAACGCTTCAAGCCAGCGGTCGATATTTTCCGCACCGTGCGTGCTGGTGATTCCCCCGATACCGCCGTTTTCCTGAATCGGAAAATATCTGCTGTCAAGCTGATTTACAAACTCCGCAAAACCAGTGCCGTAACAGTTCATCATACCGCACGCAGTAATAGAATCTCCATAGAAAATCCAGCTGTCCGAAATGCCATTGGATACATTGTGAATATCCATATTTATGGAAGTATTTCCTCCGATTTTTCCGTCATTTCCAGTGATATTCATTCTTATCCAGTTATATCCGTTCATATCAACAATATGCTGACGTGAATGAAGCGTATTTCCTGTAACTGCTTCAATAACTTCCCAGCCTTCTTCCGGATAAACACAGCCGTCAGCAGAATTAACTTCGATTGTATAATCAGACGGAAGACCGTTTGACCCTCCGTTGGCAACTGTATAATCAAACTGTCCTGTAGCATTGTACCAGACTACAATTACTTTCTTCCTTTGGTCTTCGGGTACTTCTGAAAGGTCATAGGCGAGATAGTCTGCACCTGAACTGTTCCAAAACGAAAAGTAATGTTCATCGTTTGCGTAAGATGACATACCGGTCTGAGAATACGCAGGACAATTCTGACTGATTACGGGATTCGATGTGATTTCTGCAAATGCGATTTTGCTGAAATTATCTGACAACAATCCTGATGATGTTGTAATAAGTACTGCCATTACAGAGGCTATACATTTTCTGATTGATTTCTTCATAATTATGAAACTCCTTATTTGTTTTTTTCGTAACCATATTATACTTGTTTTATTATAACATATTAATTTATAAAATGCAACTGAAATTTATATAATTTCACATAAATCAATTTTGTTGATTAAATAATATATTTTGTCTGCCTTAACCTCATTTTTGATTATTTTAGTACGGTTGATACCATTTCAACATAAGAAAATCCCTTGTAAAAACAAGGGATTATTGTTATTCTTCGAGCATCTCCCAGTTATGATACACATTCTGAACATCGTCGTTATCTTCAAGATGTTCAAGCAGGAGATTCATTTTCTTGATATGTTCTTCATCGGTGAGAGCTGTGTAGTTTGCGGGAATCATCTCAGATTCAGCCGATATTACATTATAACCCTTTTCAGTAAGTCCCTCACGGACTGCATGAAGATTTTCGGGAACACATTCGATTTCAACGGTTTCTTCTGTGATGTCAAAATCATCACCGCCGCATTCAAATACATCTTCCATAACAGCGTCATCGTCAAGACCCGTATTTTCAAGAATCACAATGCCTTTTTTACTGAACATGAATGATACACAGCCTGTTGTACCGAGATTTCCTCCGAACTTGTCAAAATAGTGACGTACATCACCTGCTGTCCTGTTCTTGTTATCGGTAAGGCACTCAACAATTACAGCAACACCGTTAGGACCGTAACCCTCATAAACCATGGTTTCATAGTTATTCTTATCCTCACCGCCTGCTGCTTTCTTGATAACACGTTCAATATTGTCGTTAGGAACATTATTTGCCTTAGCCTTTGCAATAAGGTCACGGAGTTTGCTGTTATTATTCGGGTCAGGACCGCCCTCACGTACAACAACAGTAATCTCTCTGCCAATTTTAGTAAAAATTTTACCCTTTACAGCATCAGTAGCCTCTTTTTTACGTTTGATATTATTCCATTTTGAATGACCTGACATTTTTTAGTCTCTCCTTATTCTGAATAGATATAATTTTCGTCGGAATCACGTTTAATTCTTTTAAGCTGAGCTTTTTTGTTATCATAGTAGTCAATAACAGCCACTACAGAAGCTCCGAGAAGAAAACCGATAGCGAATCCGGCACATACTCCGATAGCTGCTCTATCAACCGATTTCACAGCATCTTCAATACGAATTTCGTCCATAGAAAAACCTCCTTGATAATTATATTTTATTCTCCGAAATCAACAGAAGCATTTTTTATAATAATTCCGAAAAGTTTGTCAATTCTTTCTGCCTGTCCGAGAAGATAAAGATAACCGAAAAGGCATTCCACTGCTGTTGCACGTCTGTACTGAACAGCATCGGCATGCTTCGGAACTGTATTTCCTGTAGCATTACGTCCCCTTTTCAATACGGAAAGCTCTTTTTCTGTAATACATTGCAGGAGATTTTCATAAGCCTGTGATTGAAATTCCGCACATACAAGACGAACTTTTACGGAATGAAGTTTCGATACCGGCATATTTGCAATTCTGAGAAGATATTCCCTGACAAGCGTATCATAAACGCTGTCGCCCAGAAAAGCAAGGCTCAACGGACTGTACATATTTACATCACGTTCTGTTAATACATTTTTCTGCATATCAGTAAACAAAGTCAAATTCAAATCCCTCAATATCTACGGTATCGCCTTCCTGAACGCCCATTTTTTCAAGTTCGGCAATAATTCCGCTGTTGATAAGAACACGCTGAAAATATTGCAGGGACGAATAATCATCGGGGTCAACAGTACGCATAATAGGCTGAATCCATTGAGCGTCTACATAATAAATACCGTCCTCAAGCGTGATTTCAAATTTCTTTCCCGCACCTGCCATATCGTCAAGTTCAGCTTGCGGAATCGGCTCAGGCTCATATTCTTTAATCGGCGGAAGTGTATCGAGAACTTCCGTAATTTTCTTGATAAGTTCCTTTGTACCCTGAGTCGTAGCGGCTGAAATACAGAAAAACGGTATTCCCTGTTCTTCTATAAAACTGCGGAACTCTGCAATCTGTTCTTCTGTAGCCATATCAGACTTGTTAGCGGCAACTATCTGAGGACGTTCCGCAAGCTGTTTATCGAACTTTGCAAGTTCCTGATTTATTATACAGAAATCCTCTTTCGGGTCACGTCCTTCAATTCCCGAAACATCAACAACATGGACAATAAGTCTGCACCGCTCAACATGGCGGAGAAATTCATGACCAAGACCAACCCCGTCACCTGCACCTTCAATAAGTCCGGGAATATCAGCCATAACGAATGACTTTTCTTCTTCTGCCTGAACAACTCCGAGAACAGGAGTGAGCGTTGTAAAGTGATAGTTTGCGATTTTAGGCTTTGCCGCACTCACAACTGAAATAAGCGTTGATTTGCCCACGTTTGGAAATCCGACAAGACCAACATCGGCAAGCAGTTTCAGTTCAAGAGTAACTTCAAATTCCTCACCCTGATAGCCAGGCTTTGCAAATTTCGGAATCTGTCTTGTTGAAGTTGCAAAATTTGAGTTGCCTTTGCCTCCCTGTCCGCCTTTTGCGAGAATTTTCGGCTCGTCTGTTGACATATCAGCCATAATTCTGCCTGTATTCGCATCACGGATAAGAGTACCACGAGGAACTTTTATAATAAGCGGCGGAGCACTTTTTCCCGTACAGTTTCTTGCACCGCCATTCTGTCCACGTTCCGCAACATATTTACGTTTGTATCTGAAATCGATGAGAGTTGAGAAATTATCATCAACTTGAAAAACAACATCGCCGCCACGTCCGCCGTCACCGCCGTCAGGACCGCCTGCCGCAACGTATTTTTCTCTGTGAAAAGAGACTGCACCGTCGCCGCCGTCTCCTGCCTTTATTTTTATTTTAGCCTTATCAACGAACATTAGTAACCTCCCTGATGGCTTGTTTAATGAAAAATCCCAAGCCAAGGCTCGGGATTTATGACGCAAAAACTTGCTTACTGCTCTGCGTAAACAGAAACCTTCTTACGGTCTCTGCCGAGACGCTCGAACTTAACCTTTCCACTTACTGTAGCGAAAATAGTATCATCAGAACCAATGCCGACGCCAACGCCCGGGTGAATATGTGTACCTCTCTGACGAACGATGATATTGCCAGCCTTAACGAACTGACCATCAGCACGTTTAACACCAAGTCTCTTGGACTCAGAGTCACGACCGTTCTTTGTAGAACCAACACCCTTCTTATGAGCGAAGAACTGCATACTAATCTTGAACATGACTTACACCTCCGAAATAGTGATTTTAATAGTTTTTGGAAACTCCTCAAGGATTAACTCAAAATGGTGCATAAGCTGCTTGATGATACGTGGTGATATATCGTCGCCTGCGTTTTTAACAACGCATTCAACAACTCCGCCGTCACTGCTTGTCTTTACACCGATTTTAAACTCATAGAGCATATTTACGGTAAGCTGAACTGCCGAAGAAACTGCCGCACAGACAATATCTCGTCCACGTGGAGCATATCCCGTATGTCCGCTTATTCTGAATCCTGAAAAAGTTCCGTTAATTTTGTAAAACTCTGCCCGAACCATGATTAAGCCTTGATAGCTTCAATCTTAACCTGAGTGTAAGGCTGTCTGTGACCCTGCTTTCTCTTTTCGCTCTTCTTGGGCTTATAAGTGAATACAGTGATTTTCTTGGACTTGCCATTCTTGATAACCTTAGCTTCAACAGTAGCACCCTCAACATAAGGAGCACCAACCTTGATACCGTCATCAGCACCAACAGCAATAACCTTATCGAAAGTAACAGTTTCGTCAGCCTCAACTGCAAGCTTTTCAATGAAGATAACATCGCCCTCATTAACCTGATACTGCTTTCCACCTGTTTCAATAACTGCGTACATTTTAGTACACCTGCCTTTTTCTGAAAACTCGCTGCATCAGGCGTGTAAACACACTTAAAAAGCCTGTCTGCAAGCGGCATATATTATTTTAACACATTTTCCGTTAATTGTCAAGTACTTTCCACATTATTTTTTGAATAAATTTCGTAAATTCCGAAAATACCACGTTCAGTCCAGTCCTGATTAAGATAATGAACCATATATTCATATGCGGACTGCCATGAATCAAACAATCCATTATCATTCAGCCTTGAAAAATCATCTGCAAATTCCGTACCCTCATAATCACAGCCATGCCAACGACATATAAACATACAATCGCAGATAATTTAAAAGCCGCCATCAGTATCGGGAGGATAAGCAATATCATATCCGATAAAAGAATAGTCTTTCGGAATATCATCATCTGAATCGCTGAGGCGAACGAACATAAGTTCATAATCACTATGATTTCCACATAGTTTCATATAATCAAGCATTTGAGTCTCGCTGAAACAGATACTTTCATAAATATCACTTATTTCGGCTATTCCCATACGACCTATGCCACGATAGAATTTCCATGGTTTTTCATCATATGGCAGTGCATAAATATTTATGGGATTTTTCCGAAACCGTGGCAGTTCCTCTGCATATAATTTTCCGTAAAGTTTTTCGGTGCAGAAAAGTGATAAACAAGCAGGATAGTCAGATATTTCAGTTATTATTCCTGTTTCAAAGCAATCATAATAAACTGTATTCATAACTACACCTGCTCGTTTTCTTAATAATTACCAGACCTTATAATTTTCACCGCCTACCTTGTAAGCAGTTCCTGGAACGAATAAATCCTTAGGTTCATGACCCTGTTCCTGATTTACTTTTCTGAGTTCTCTGAAAGCAACGCTGTTCATAACAATCTTCTGTACTGCTTCCTGAGAAGGTCTTGAATTAAGGAACTCAATCACAGCTTGCTGGATATAGAAGTATGAACGGAGCTGAGTTTTCTTGAACTCAATTCTTGAATCGTTTTCAATAAGGAAAAGACTGTCGCCTTCCTGATAGCCAAGAGTCATCTTAGCAAGAATCTCAGGAATAAAGATTCTTACCTCAGCGGCAATATCCTTGTTTTCTGCGATTTCATCAAGTTCTTCAGCCATTTTAAGATACTCGTCACGATTTTTGATTTCAAGCATCTTTTGGATTGCAGCTCTTGCTGTTTTCATAACAACTTCTTTGCTGAACGGACATTTATCTTCCTCACGCTGAACGAAAACAGCATACTGTTTCTCACAAAGGAACTTCTCAGAAGCATCCCATGTATCAATATACTGCTTGTAAGGTCTTGCAAGTTCAGAGCATACTGAATTGTTGACACGGACTTCAATAACTTCACGGTCCTTGTGCTTTGCAAGGTAGATTCTTACCCAGTAGTATTTCTTTGAACCGAGATACTTTGGCATCTGGTTAATAATTCCGTTGATGAGCATTACCGGCTTTTCATCGGGGGATGTGCCGATTCTTACAATTGACTGTGCATACATATCGAAATCGTAATGCTGATTAAGGAATGTTACGGGAATATGAATAGGATTCTTCTTGAACATTGACTGGTCAAGCGGGTGCCATACTGCACCATAGAAAATATCAGCAGCCATTTTAGCAGCTTCTTCGGGAGTCTGTCCCTGTGCGTCAACAGGTTCAATCAACGGCTCGTCGAAATCGTCATGTTCGACAATGAAAAGAACCTGAAGAAGATTAACATTCTCTTTTTCCTCACTTTTGCCGACTTTAACATCAATCGTAAAACCTCTCGGCATAATAATACAGTCGTCGTAGAGTGTTCCGTTGAGTTTTTCATTCAGAGCATTGAGTATTCCTGATTTGTAATCAAATCCCTTTTCAGAGGCTGTTTCTGCCTCGTCCTGATTTTTTTTCTTGTTGAATAATGCCACTTTTATCATTCTCCTTGTAAAAAATATTGTTATGTGCAGCACCGCACAAAATCCGCCAAATCTCGCAGACTTTGTGTGATGCTGCTATAAACCGGAACTGTACGGGAGAAAATTCCCCGAACGCCGGTACTATGTGTTACTTTGTGAACTGTGCCGCAGCCCAGCCCTCTTTTATGCTTACATTCTGTCTTTTGAAGCCGACATTTTCAATCGTTGTCAGAACTTCGTCCATGCGTTCCTCAATTATGCCCGAAATTATAAGTGTTCCGCCATCTCTGAGATAACGGACAAAATAATCCTTCATTGCAATAAGCACATCAGCAACTATATTTGCCGTTATTATGTCATATTTTCCGTCAATTTCATCGGCAAGCTTATCATTACTGAGAATATTGCCGAAAAATGTCTTGTATTTTTCCTCAGGAATATTATTTTTCAACGCATTTTCCATTGCCGTTTTTACTGCATTTTCCTCAATGTCAACGGCAACTGCATTTTCCGCACCGAGAAGCACACCTGCAATTGACAGAATACCGCTTCCACAGCCCATGTCAAGCAGATTATCACCTTTGTTTATACAGTTTTCAAGAAGCTCCAGACAAAGTCTTGTTGTATGGTGCTGACCTGTACCGAAACTTGATGCAGGGTCAATTTCAAGAATTATTCGTCCGTCGTTATCGCTGTATTCTTCCCATGAAGGCTTAACGGCAAGCTTTTCGCCAACTTTAAACGGTTTGAAATACTGTTTCCAGTTGTTAGCCCAATCCTCCTCACGGATATTTGAAAGCTCAGCCTCCAGACGACCATAAATTTCTTCTTTATCGGCGGATTTCATGTCCGAAAGCATTGATTTTATTGACAAAAGCATATCAGCTCCTTGATTATTGCACGGCAGATAAACCGTTATACAGGTTTCACAGTCGGCAAGACCCATTAAATCTTCATCAATATAGTCCCATTGACCGTTCTTGTTTTCAAGGAATTCATTGAAGTCATCAGAATCCTTGATAACAAAACCTTTTATGCCAATATCCATAAGTTTCGCACACAGAATTTCAATACCGCAGGTTGTTGTATAAATATTGACTTCTGTCCATTCCATTATTGAAACGCTCCTTAATAAATGTTGTTGATTGCCCTGATATATGCGATAACGTCCTGAGAATCAACAGAGCCGTCATAGTTTATATCAGCCGCACTGAGTTCTGCCGCAGACAGAGTGGAAACTCCGTCGGGAAGCAGACTTTTCTGCTGTAAATATGTGTTAAGCAGTGCAATATCATACTTGTCAACATTGCCGTCGTTATTTATGTCGCCTGTAATCTGCTCAACCTTTTCGGTTTCAGTCAAAAGATTAACATCAATCCAGCCTGTAAAATCAGCCGATTCAATAAGACCGTAGTTTCCGCTGCATTCAGAAATGCTGATAACATTTCCGGAAGTAAGAGTTGCTGCAACACTTCCGCCGTCAATTTCGGAATAAATCGTAACAGGTTCACCGTTTGGTACAAAATACTCGCCCGAAACTTCGGAAGTATCTGCATCATTTCCGCCTTTTGAACTGTTCACAGACGGCGGATTTTTTCCCTTGAGAAGCCAGTATTCACCCTGCAAACCGTTAGGATATGCGGAATAAAGGTCACTTTCTTGTTTTGCAGGGTCACTTATAATAATATTGTCATCATCTGCTGTACCCTGAATATAGACCCAGTGACAGCCGCCGTTAGAAGTGACAACTCTTGCAATTATATGCCAGCCGTCACTTTGAATCTGTCTTATTTCATCTGCAACAGCAGATTTTTCAGTGCTTGCAAAGTAATCATCTTTACCCCATTCAATCTGCGGAATAAGCTGATTAACAGTTCCCCAGCTTGCTATTGCACCTCCTGAAGTAAAGCCATTAACACTTGTATAAGCATTTGCAAGAACTGCGGGATTAAACTGCTCAATATCAGAAATTCCCATATTTGCCATTGCTTCATCATCAATAGAATCAGAATGAACAGCCATGATTGCAAGAGACGTAAGCAGACAGCCCGAATGTCTGATAGTTGAATAGCCCATGGGTGTTTCTCCCCAGCGTTTATCAAGCTGACTCCATGAAAGATATTCGTCATATATTGAAATACTTTCCGAGACTTCTGATTCCGTATCGGTTTCTGTGTAATCAGCCATTGAAGATGTGGGTATCATAAAGCATAATGACATTACAAATGTTGAAATTACGCTGAAAATCTTTTTTCCTGAGTTATGTTGACTATGCAGATACTGCACTGGTATCAACCTCCTTAAAATTTAAACGAATTTATTTTTTACGTATGAACTTCTGCTTTCTTATCTCTTTTTTTGATTCTTTCAGAGCTTCATAAGCAGAAAGATACTCCCTCATTGCCACTTCCTTGTCATTTTCTGTAAGCTCTGCACCTCCATATTCTGCCCTGTCGAAAAGCAATGCAGTGACGGAAATATCCGCACCTGATATAAGTTTTACAGTCTCCTCCGCCTCATGAGAAGTAGAAGAAACAGGTATCCTGTATAACCGGCAGATACGGTGAATCACGCCTGCAACTGCTTCATTGGGTCCTTTACGATTGTTTATAATTCTGAAAAATTTATGTGAAAGAGCAGGATAAGCAAGCATAAAGAGAAGTAAAACAATACAAACTCCCAGAATAGCTATACCTGTCTCCGACAACATACCTGATGCTTGTCTTTCATCATCTTCTTCCTGAGCAGCATTCGGAGTCATTGTAGGCTCGAATGAAACCCAGCCGAATCCCTTGATGTAAAGTTCGGGGAAGCCGTGTGAATTTTTTGCAGTAATGACATACATATCATCATCACGGCTGTTCTCATATTTAGTCTGCATATTGAATCCCTCACAGTAACGTGCAGGTATTCCTGCGGCTCTTGCAAGAAGCGTCATAGCAGTTGCGTACTCATAACATACACCTTTTTTTGTATCAAAGAGGAAATCCTCAGCATTTTCGCCGACTTCCTTGCGGTAATTCAGGTCATACACATAATTATTCTGAATGAAATACCATTCAAGTGCCTTTGCCTTGTCGTAATCGGACGAAAGACCGCTTGTTATTTCCTGAGCAAGTTTATAGATTTTCTCATTATTACCATAATCAAGCAGAGTTTCTTCAAAGGAATCATAAAGCCGATTGACATTAAGCACATACCAATAGTGATTCAGATTATCATAATCTTTATCAGATACAGAAACTTCATCAAGTGCATAACTTATTATATCAAATGCATCACTGAGCATTGCTGAATAATCATCAGCTTCTGAAATTCTGTCAACAACCGACTTATTTTCGGGAGTACTGAAAAAACCGTCAGGGAGATAGCTATAGCTGAAAGTTTCGTTATATGCAAATCTTTCGCCGTCGTTACTGCTGATTACTGCACCAGACCTTGAAAGAAGTATAGTATCTTCATAGGAACTTTCAAGAAGCTGTCTCGCACTCTGCGGTACAGGAGTTCTTGTGCCTGACTGATAAGATGAGAAAATCTGCATTTCACGGAGTTCGGGATAAACAGGCTGATATTCTGCATATTCCGTAAGATTGTAAGTCTCGGCAAAATCACTTTCAATATGTGCCGCATACAGCAAAGCATCACACAATTCAGAATTCATGGGTATATCAAACGGCTGTCCGATTTCAGTATAGCACTTATCATCATTATCGCTTATCGTCCACGAATCGGTTTTATAGTCATAATTTGAAAAAGTAGTTGTTTTCAGCCTTAAATCTTCATCGGAACGTGCATAATAAATCGGAGTATCACTCATTTGTCCTCTGAACTGCTCGCCTGAGGCGGTATCACGGAAAACATTCAGCATTTCATTAAGTCTGTCGGTGAAAGCATCGGCATTAATAAGCGTTTCAAGAAAAGTTCTGTCTGCTTCTATCTGCGGTTTCGGGACAATTGATGCTATGATTGCAAAAACCGCTGTGAAAACAATTCCCGATTTCCATGATTCAAATTTATCAACAACGACAACATCTTTATTTTCACTGAGCTGTCTGAAATACATCATAAATACAATATATCCGACAGCAAGGGCAATTATGTATCTCGTCGGCATTTCTTCATATTCTTTTGCATAAATAGCAAACGGGATAATCATTATCAAAAATGTCATGAATACTCTGTACTGTACTCTTGTGAAAAAGTAGAGTACAGATGTCATGAATATAAAGAAGAATACAAACATCGCAAGCGTATACCACTTGTTGTATTGCAGTGAATCCTGCGGAGTCATAAACCACAGTGCAAACGAAATAGGGTAGTTTTCAGTACCTTTATTGGCAATAAGTCCAAAAACATTGAGAAATCCATATGCAACTATAATATATGCCAGACCGCCGATTATCTTATGCTTTTTCATGAAGTCAAACAGTCTGAATATAATCCAGCCCATAAAATAAGTTAATATACCGTAAGTTAAAGCAAGTTCTTCACGGTAATGGAACATTATTGATGACATGATTATAGCAGTATAGATAAGCACAGGGTCTACAAGTGTGCGGAAAAGGAAGTTTTTAAGTCCGCTTTGATTTTTAACAGTTTCAGTCATATTTTTATACCAGTTTAAAATTATTGTCGCCGTCGAGATACCACATCGGCAAATCGGTGAGATTTCTGCTTTCTGCGGAAATTCCGATAAGACTTGCATTGTCCTTGTCCTCAAGAACCGAAACAACTGCGTAAATTTCATCATTGCAGTCTGTTGACGCAATAACGCAGGCACAGGCAGATGTATTTGCTATGCTTATACGCCTTTCGGGAACTACTTTCGCTGCAAGTACTTTAAGTAAAAGCTGCGGCGGATAATCGGGATTGTCAACGCTTTCTGAAATCAGTTCACCACCTGCACCGTAATATACAAATGTACATGCAATTCCCTGATTGATAAGAAGCGATATAAGTCCGAACACTGATGAAATAAGCTTTTCTTCCCGAATTACGGCATCTTCGGTCTTATCCGCACTGTTTCTGTACAAATCGAGTGCAATAACGGGCTGAACCGATGCTATTGCCTCGTCAAGTCTCACCATAAGCTTATCTTTTTTTGTGGACAGTTTCCAGTTGACTCTTTTAAGAGGGTCGCCCTGAACATACTCACGGTGTTCATAGCCGGGAGCTGTATTCGCCGAAAAAAGAATTGCTGAATCATTATTTTCCTCGTCGTCGCTTGTAAAGACGGAATCGGCTATACTTCGGAAAAGTTTTGATGATGATTTAATCTGCGGAATTTCGGGAATTACTCCCACGCTTTTCGGTGCAGGAAG
>JAIDNR010000354.1 GCA_029063695.1 Ruminococcus sp. | reverse complement strand
ATAAGTCTGCACTTTAAGTTTATTTTTTGTAGTGTTTTCCGCATAAATCTCAAAAATATATGCTAAATACCCACCAATACCAAACCGCCATAACTCCCTCAGCAGTCAATCCATTTGGACGGGCTTTGGATTTCGGATATAAGGGTTAGTTTTCAGCATATCTCAGGGGTACAACTACTCACTTGAAGTGCAGGCATGATAAAACACTCTGCTGGATTATCAGCAGAGTGCGTGGAGACAAAAAAAGAAGCCCACCAAGCAGCTTCTAGACTTCCTGAAAATTTCTCAGGTAGCATAGAAGCCGCTTGGTGGGCTGTCTATTATCGCTATTCAATTGTTGATCAAAGTGTTGCTTCTATCAGTATCTTTCCATTTATTTCTACTTCCTTGATACCTTGATGTTTTTCCTTGTTGAAATTGAAACTCAGCATATAACCTATGTTCAATCCGAAGTAGTCAAGGTACTCACTGATCTGCTTTTCACCATCGGCATTGTAACGCGGTCCTCTCCAAATCTTCAGTTCGATGATATACTGCTCTCCAAGGTAGTCCACAATCACATCGGTTCTCGTTTGATCTCTTGTCTGTGCTTCGATGTAGTAATTACCAGTTCCGTTGATGATTGGCTTTAAATATAACAGGAACAACTCTCTGCCGTCCTTTTCCTTGAATCGCTCCTCCAAAGGTCCAAACACCTGATTGTACGTTTTGATAAAACCAGAGAAGATCGCAGCCATATTCAGCTTTCCATTCTGAATAAATCGGTTCTTTTCCAGCTCACTGTTATTATAGAACACATTGCTTTTTAGTTCCGCTTCTGACATGAAAAGATTATAGAGCCGTGTTTCAAAGATGCGATTAGCGACTCTTACCGTATTATGATCGTTCTTGATGAGACCATACATTTGCATCTGTGCAATATCATCCTGATCTGCATTATAGGTCAGTTTTGTGCCTTCCATTAGGATATTGTGAATGGCAGCTTTTAACTGTGGATACTGTTTCAAGTTTTTTGTCAGCGTCTGGAACAGCGTATTGCTCTCTGCTAAGATCATCCGGATTGCTTCGTTAAAACCAGTTTTAGTCCATGCCTCAGACAGCGGTATTGTTTTGCACACACGCTCATCAATCAACTGGCAGATCCGACTCACAAGAAATGGATAACCGCTTGTCTGATTCCAAATCAAGGATGCCATATATGCTGTGTCCATTCCTGTATGATGATCCGTCTCATATTCATCGAGCATTCCCTTAATGCCATCTTCCGACAGACTCATGTCGATATCAAAATCGGCTGCAATATTCCACGGACTATTCAGCTTGTGGTCATCATCCGGCCTGATTTTTCCCTTTAAATGCTTTACATCAGTTACACCGGCAAGAATGACGGATTGGAATGTCTTGTACCCAGTATATTTTTGCCTTTCAAGATAGTGAAATCGAAGCTGTGCTAAAAAATCAAGGAACACTTGATTGTTTGTTGCACTATCGACTTCATCGATTATCATCACGATCGGATTCGTACTTTCAGCACACCATTCTAACAGTATATCGAATAACTCGTCAAGAACCGCCTTTTCTTCCTTCCTTGAAATAATCTCTTTCAAGTTTGCAACTATGTTTTGGGGAATACTAATTGAAACTGCTTTCCTTATAATCATTCTTGAAAAGGCTTTTACGAAAGCTTCTTCTGATTTAAAAGAGGCATTGCTGATTCCCTGAAAATCAAGGCTTAATACATGATACTTTCTTAATAAAGCTAATTCTAAAGCACCCAGTGTGGTCGTCTTACCATACTGTCTTGCCCTATTGATTGTAAAATACTTTCCAGCATTCACAAGTACTTTAATCTTCTCCACTCTCTCAGAAATATCTACCATGTAATTATCGGATGGTGTACACACAGCCGTCGTGTTAAATTCTTTCATGTACTTACTCGCCTCCGTTCTTTAATCTTCATGTGTACGTTAGCTATCATCTATCATTATACCATTTCCGGCAGAAAATATCAACCCTATTTTTGAAAATGTTCCTTTCCCTTCGCCGCCTTTTTCTCTTTCCTGTTCACACTGCCGCCATTGACCTGATAAGTCGCAGTCAGGTAATCGACTGTTTTATCGTTATGGACGCGCTTAAATCCAAGAAACTGCTTCAAAGTCCTTGTATTACCTGTAGTCCGCAATTTGACTCCAAATGTTGTCTCATACTCGATAATATCACCATAAACAACACCTGTCTTTATAAATGTGCGGTACACCTCGTTATCAAATGTCAGCAGTTCCGGTGCAGAATCGATTCGCTTCGGTGTAATGCGGAACGTTTTTCTTCGGATTCCCGTGAGTCTGTTTTCATTGATACTTCCATCTGCATTCACAATCAGCGTACCCTCACAATCCAAACTATTCACAATGATTGGTTTTCCGATAGAATTAGTGATCGGCAGTTTTTCAAGCATATTCAGAAAATCTCTGTATTTTTCACGTATATCTGTGCGATCCATAACACTCTCCAACTCTGCTTTCTGAGCATTAAGCTGTTCCATTTTCTGCGATAAATCGTGCATCAGATCCGCATATGCGCTCGTATCTCTGCCCGCAAGCTCCGCCTGTTTTTTACCTGTGGATGCCCTGTTATAGGCATCGCCTGTCACTTTTAGTTCCGCCTCTATCATGACGATTTTTTGCTTGTCCACCGTAGGTAAGTTCATCGAAGATATAGCTTGCTCAACCTCTCTGCAAAAATCACAGTTTTCGCCTTTTTTAACGTATTCACGTTTCAGTTTGTATAGCATCTCCATAAAGCTCTGCTCTACCGCAAGCATCGAAATATAGGTCTTTTCTGTCCCAGGAACAATATGCAGATTCACCGTTTTCAGCACAGTGTACTGAAAAGAATAACCGCCGCTGCCGTCCACTTTCTGATAACCTGTCGCCATTGCCCGGTAACTTATACGTTTGAGTGGTGAACCGTCTGCAAGCTTTAGATTCACAAACGGACAAGTTTCACGCCCATTTGTTTTCATATATGTCCTCTTTTTCTCCGCCTTTTTCAACTGCTCCTGCACACGGCTTAAAAGTTCAGGCTCAATAATCGCAGGATGATGATTTTCAATGAAATACTGCGGTAAAATCGTCTGATTCTTCACAGATTTGTGCGTCAGGAAATCCACAGTAGCCGTCTTTTGCAAAAGCAAATGACCTACATAAATCTCGTTTCGCAAAACTCTTAAAACACCGTCCGACCGCCATTTACAGCCCATAACCGTAGTAATTCCGTTTTCATTCAGCATATTCGCAATCGCCGTTGAAGAATATCCATCAGCATAGCTCTCATAAATTATCTTAACGACCACAGCCTGTTCGGGATTGATGACCCACTCGCCGTTTTCTCCAAAGTCATATCCTATTGTGCGTTTCAGGTCAATAATCGGCTCACCGTTCTGAAATTTCTTCTGCAAACTCCACCGGATATTCTCCGAAATACTGCGGCTCTCCTCCTGCGCAAGCGCCGACATTATAGTCAAAACCAATTCCCCTTGAGCATTTCCCGTATCAATATTTTCCTTCTGAAAAATAACTCTTACAGGCGGATCAAGCGCTTTCAGTTCACGGATACAGGCGAGGGCATCGAGGGGATTTCTCGCCCAGCGAGACAGGCTTTTAGTCAGTATCAGGTCGAACTTGTGAGCCTTAGCATCCTCCATCATCTGATTGAACTGCACACGGTGAGTACGGTTTGTTCCGCTTATAGCTTCATCGCCGTAAAATCCCGCAAATTCAAGGTTTTCCTGACTTTCGATATAGTCGATGAAGTAGCTTTTCTGCGTGGCATAGGACATCTGCTGACTGTCATGCTCACTGCTCACACGGACATAACAGGCTGCTCTTATTTTTCGTGTAGGATTACGCCTGCTTGATGCAGGAATAAGCTGCACATTTGATGCGGTTAAAATTTGTGTTGACATAAAATTTCTCTCCTTTAAATTGTAGTATCAGTTTCTGTTCCGTCAAACCAGCGGACGGTGAAATGCTCCGTATCATGCACGATAATTGACAACACCAACGCTTTCACATAGCGTGACAGTCTATGATTTTGTCAATAACACTTGTGATATGTTACAATAAAACTTGACACAATCCAAACAATCAAAGTATAATAAAATAAAAAGGAGAGTGTCAAGAATGG
>JAIDNR010000353.1:23921-42456 GCA_029063695.1 Ruminococcus sp. | reverse complement strand
CAACTGAAATAAAAAGAAAAAATACAGTTGCATTTTTTCACATTATATATTATACTATTATATATGAGGTGATGTGTGTGATATATATGCTTGAGGACGAAAGCGGAATCAGAAATTTTGTGCTGTATGCATTGAATAATTCGGGATTTGAAGCTGTGGGATTTGAAACACCGTCGGAATTTTATAAGGCTGTGGAAAAAAAACTTCCCGACCTGCTTTTGCTTGATATAATGCTTCCTGAGGAGGACGGACTTTCTGTGCTAAAAAAACTGAGGAGTGAGAAAGTTACAAGAAAGCTTCCTGTAATTCTGCTTACGGCAAAAAGTACGGAATTTGATAAAGTCACGGGACTTGACAGCGGTGCGGACGATTATATTGCAAAACCTTTCGGAACTATGGAGCTTATTTCACGGATAAAGGCACTTCTCCGCCGTTCTTATGATAATTATGATTCAGATGTGATTGCATTGAAAAATCTTGTTGTCTATCCTGCCAAACATGAAATATATTCAGACGGCGTGAAAATAAATCTTACTCTTAAAGAATATGAACTGCTGCTGATTCTTATAAAAAATAAGGGAAAAGTTTTTTCCCGTGATGAACTGCTGAAAAAGGTATGGGGATATGATTTTAAGGGAGAGAGCCGAACTGTTGATGTACATATAAGAACTCTGCGTTCAAAGCTGGGTTCAGGCGGAGAACTGATTGAGACAATAAGAGGAGTAGGCTATAAGATTGGAGACTGACTGATGACATTAAAAATTTTTCTTAGTATATTATTGACTTCTGTTATATCTGTAGCCGCCGCAATATGGCTTACTTTTTCATGTGATAACAATATAAGGGAACTTATTGGTATATTTTTTTATATTATTATTCTGGTATGTGCTGTATCGGCTATTCTATCGAAAAATATTGTTAAACCTGTCCGCAATATTGACCTTGACCACCCGAAACCAAAGAAAAGTTACAAGGAACTTGTTCCCGTGCTTGAAAGACTGAAAATACAGAACGGCAAGGTAAATCGTCAGCGTACCGAAATAATGAACAGTCGTGAACAGTTCAGCACCATTACCGAAAGTATGAAAGAGGGCATTATAATTGCCGATTCAAAAACGGTCATTCTTGCCTGCAATTCGGGTGCTTACAGACTTCTTGGAATAAATCAGCTTGAAAAAGGACAGAGTATCTATGCACTTAGTCGTGAGGAGGTTTTCCGCCGCTGTATTCAGGACGCTATGGGCGGACGTAATGCGGAATGCCTGCTCAGAACGGAATTCGGAGACCGTAAGGTTATTGCAAGTCCTGCCAGTGTTTCGGAGACTGTAAACGGAATAGTGGTTTTTATTCTTGATGTAACTGAACAGCAAAAACTTGAAACAATGCGTCATGAATTTACATCAAATGTTTCACATGAGCTTAAAACTCCGCTTACTACAATTTACGGTATTGCCGATATGCTTGCAAATGGTATTGTAAAACCTGAGGACTGTGCAGCTTTCGGTAAGGATATATGCAGTGAAGCGGACAGACTTATTTCACTTATAGACGATATTGTATCACTGTCAAAGCTTGATGAAGATTCCGTTCCAAGACAGGACGAACCTGTTGATTTATATGACCTTTCCTCTGAAATATTGCTGAGACTTAATAAAAGTGCATCTGAAAAAAATGTATCATCATCGCTTTCGGGCGAACATATTACAGTAACAGGCAACAGGACTGTTCTTGATGAGATAATATATAATCTATGCGATAATGCAATAAAATACAATGTTGACGGCGGAAAATTTGAAGTGAAAATATCGCATATTCCCATGAAAGCAATTATAACCGTCAGCGATACGGGAACAGGTATTCCCGAAGAGCATATAGAACGCATTTTTGAGCGTTTTTATCGTGTTGACAAAAGTCGTTCACAGAAAATAAAGGGTACAGGACTCGGACTTTCTATCGTCAAGCATGGTGTGAATTATCACGGCGGTACTGTCCGTGCCGTAAGTTCGGAAAACGGCTCGGCTTTTATAGTTGAACTGCCGATAAAATAAAGATTTTTGCGGTTGTCCTTGTTTAATCAATACAATTCTTGACATAATTATTCTTGTATGCTATAATTAGTAAAAAATGTATGGGAGAAAATTACATGAAAAAAAATGTATATGAGAAAATTTTTGACATCTCCAACGAGAATATGCAGAAATCGGGAAATAATTTTGTCCACCCGAAATCCGCTTTTCTCTGCTATACCGAACTTGACCCGCATAAAGTCGATTTGATTGAACTTTTCAGGATTAAGGCGGATAATCCCGAATTTCTTGATATTGCATATATCAATCTGCTTAACCGTCCTGTAGACCCTGAAGCATATCAGAGCTGGAAAAAGCACTTCAATATGCCAGAACAGCAGTTCCGTCGGCTTGTAATCAAGCGCCTTGTAACTTCCAAAGAGGCGAATGTCTGTCACAAGAGGATATACAACAATATCTTTGTTAAGCACAAGAATAAGTCGCAGAAAGATACTTTAAGGAGCAGGGCAATGCAGAAGCTTATGCCTGTTTACAAGAAACTGCCCGAAAAAATAAAAGCACCTATACGCAGGTTCGTCGGAGGAAATTAATCATGAAAAGAAGAATTTATATAGACCTCTCCATGATTATGCAGGTCAACTATATGACAGGTATTCAGCGTGTTGTGCAGGAAGTAACTCTGAGACTGCTGAAAAATACGGATTTTTCTGTAGTTCTGCTCTGCTATAATTCAGAAAACGAAAATTTCAAGATAGTTGACAACAACAGATTCTATGACTTCTTTTCTAATCACACAGGAACTAAAGGACAGTGCTATACTCAGAAATCTGTCGGATTCCACGAGTTGAAAACAGGTACAGTCTTTCTTGATTTGGATAATACATGGAACTGCCGTCTGTCAAGAAGTTATCTTTATCCCATACTGAAAAAGACAGGTATTCAGATTGTTAATTTTGTGCATGATATTCTGCCAATAACTGACCCGCAGTATTCACATGAAAATACTGTAATGCACTTTATCGGCTATATCGGAGCTGTAATAAAATATTCAAATCATGTGTGTTTTTCGGCGAATGCAGATGCTGATGCATTTGGAAAGTTATGTTCTCGGCTCGATATGCCAATGCCTGAATATTCCGTGATGCCGTTGGGCTGTGACCTGAAAATCACGGAATACACCGACCCTGAAACTTTGCCGAAAGATGATGATGGTAATATTCTGCCCGAATACCGTTATCTTGTTGTACAGCAGGAAGTTATTGACGCTGTGAACGCAGGGAAATATCTGCTTATGATTGGTACTGTCGAACCACGAAAAAATCATAAGCTTGTCATTGATGCACTTGATGCAGGACTTGATATGAATGTAATTATAGTCGGAAAAATTGGCTGGAATACAGGTGAACTCAAAAACCGCATACTAAATCACCCTCTTTATGGTACAAAGTTGTTTATGCTTAACAGAGTAAACGATGCAGGAATAAATTATCTTTATGAACACGCCTATTTACTTGCGTTCCCGACATTCAATGAAGGTTTCGGACTTCCTCTTGTTGAAGCTTTTCAGCATGGTACTCCTGTTATTGCTTCGGATATTCCCGTACTCCGTGAAGTAGGTGGTGAATATGCTGATTATTTTGACAATAAAGACTGTAAGGCACTTGTCAGATATGTCAGAAAATGCCAGCAGAATCCAGATTATTATAATCTGAAAAAAGAACAGCTCAGGAAGTATAAGCCGACTTCATGGGACGAATTTGCGGAAAAAATGTCAGCCGCACTTATTTCTGCCTCAAAAGAAAAAGGACAAGTTCCGTTTACTGAAATAAAACAGATGGTAGTCCTTACGGCACGTCATGAGGATATTATGAAGTCTCTGCCTTTTATTGAAGCATATATGCCGTTTATAAAAGAACTTGTTGTATGCTGTCCCGACTGGAATGTTGAACCTTTTAAAGAAAATTATAAAGGTAATCTGAAACTTATTTTCCGTACAGATGACCAGTTATTGAACGGCAGACCGCTTCCCGACGACCATCAGGCAAGAAATTTTTTCCTGAGATGCATGATTATGGGACTTGATATTCTTGATGATGTTTTTATCATGACAGATGATGATTACAGACCTATGCAGCCCATGACACAGGAAGTTTTCCTGAAAAACGGACGCTATCAGTCATATTATTTCTATGACCTTAAGGAATGGCAGGGAACTTATAACAATTATAGCAGTTTTGACCTTGGTGCATTTAAAACCCGTGATTTTCTTGAGTCTCAGGGTTATCCGACTTATCAGTATTCTTCACATCAGCCGCAGGTTATCGACAAACGTATTTTCTGTGAAATGCTTGAAACTCACAATGGAATTGAAAATAATCCGTATGATGAATGGAGTACGTATTTCAATTTTGGCATATATCATCACCCCGACTTATTCAAGCCATGTCCGAATGTTTCAATGTGCTGGCCGGGCAAGCTTACAAGCTGGAATCTGTATCATATACCTGGAATTTTCCTGTTTGAAAATTACTATGCTGAAATGTACGATGAGGGTAATATTTTTGAGGGATTTTCTCAGGAATATTATGATGGTATCGAAACAGAAAATCAGGAAAAAGCATTTCTTTTCCGAAAGGCGATTGAACAACAGTTTGATGAACGAAAAGTATTTGACAGTTATAGTCGTTTCTATTTCGACCAGGAAGGCGAATATCCTGCAATGATTATCCACATAGACCCGAAAACTCAGGAACTTGAACTTCATGCACCCGAATATATACAGTTTCAGCATGACTGCTGGACAAGAGTACCTGTTGTTATAACTGAGGAAGTATATAAAAGATATTCGGGAAAAGTTCTGAAAGTATCATATCATTTCAGAAATACACTTGATGTTCCCGTACTCAATTCACTTGAAATTGAAATACAGACAGGTGACTTGAAACTTATGCTTCCTGTACGTTCACCAAAAACAAGAATCAAGCAGGGTAGTATGCTGTTTCAGGCGAAAATAAAAGAACCTGAGCCGCCTACTGTTGAGGGCGAAACCGCTGAACCTAATCCGCCGCTTGTAGTTTCAGCAAAACGTATTTCATTGATTCTTACATGAGGTGTAAAGATGTTTCAGAATATAGTTTCAAAAATCAAGAAAAATCAGTTTCTTTTTGAAGAACTTGTAAAGCGTGATTTCAAGAAAAAGTACAAGCGTACCGTACTTGGAATGCTCTGGAGTCTTATTTCTCCTCTTATGCAGTTACTTGTTATGAGTATCGTTTTCACCAGTTTCTTCGGCAGGGACAAGCCTCATTATACTATATATCTCTTTGCGGGAAATTTGACATATGCTTTTTTCAAAGACTCCACAACAGGAGGTATGAACTCTCTTATGCAGAATGCAGGAATTATAACAAAAATAAATCTGCCGAAATATATGTTTCTGCTTTCAAAGAACGTCGCTTCTGTTATCAATTATGTACTCACACTGCTGATATTCTTTATATTTGCCCTTGTGGACGGTATAGAATTTCATTTCAGCTTTTTCATGCTGATATACCCTGTTTTATGTCTTATTTTATTCAATATCGGGTGCGGATTCATTCTGTCGGCAATGTTTGTAATATTCAAGGATATACAGTATCTTTATGATATATTCACGCTTATGCTTATGTATCTTTCGGCTATTTTCTACTATACGGACACGTATTCTCCGCAGGTGCAGAAGTTATTCTATCTCAATCCGCTGTATACTTATATTACGTATTTCAGGCAGATTGTCATAAACGGAATAATACCGAGTTGGAAAGTACACGCATTATGTCTGCTGTACGCTGTCCTTGCACTTGGAATAGGGGCATTGATTTATAAAAAATACAACTATAAATTCATGTATTATATGTAAACGGAGGTTTTATGAAAAAAATCGAACTTAATAACATCTCTGTTTCGTATATTGTAGGTGACTTCTCAAATATCGGACTGAAAGATGTAATAATCCAGAAACTGAAAGGAACTTACACACAAAAAGAATTTTCAGCTCTGAATGATATAAATTTTTCTATTGAAGAAGGTGAACTTCTGGGAATTGTCGGCACTAACGGTGCAGGAAAATCAACACTCTGCAAAGTAATTTCAGGAATAATGCGTCCCACAAAAGGAACTATGGCAGTACGTGGAAATATAGCCTCCCTTCTTGAACTGGGTACAGGATTTGACGGTGATTTGACTGTAAAGGAAAATACTTTTTTAAGAGGTGCAATGCTGGGCTATACCCGTGATTTCATGAATGAAACTTATGAAAGCATTATTGAATTTGCTGAACTCAAGGAATTTGAGGACAGAAAATTCTCGCATTTATCATCAGGCATGAAATCCAGACTTGCATTTTCAATTGCCTGTCTTGTAAAGCCTGAAATACTAATACTTGATGAGGTGCTTTCAGTTGGCGACGGTGCATTCCGTCAGAAAAGTGAAAAAAAGATGCTTGAAATTATAAGCAGTGGTGCAACAACACTCCTTGTATCGCACTCTCTCGCACAGATAAGACGTATGGCAACTAAAGTATTATGGCTTGATAAGGGCAGACAGGTTGATTTTGGTGAGACAGAAGAAATTTGTGACAAGTATGAAGTATTTCTCAAGAAAAAATAAGAACCCGTCCACATAGAAATGATGTACGGATTTTCGGACATAATCTGCCGAAAAGACAAGTGTAACGTTCTATGTGGGCAGGTTTTTATTTTTTTATGGAACTTTTTTCTGTTTAATGACAATATGTAAATAGAAAGGAGGTTAAAACAGTGACTGTCACGCAATTTGAAATACTGCTTAAACAGCATGGTAACTTTATATTTGGTTTTTGCTGTCATTTGACCGGAAGTACAGATTTAGCCGAAGATTTGTATGAGATGGCTGTTTTAAAGGCATTTTCAATGATTTGTAAAATCAATTGTAAGGGTTCAGATGAGGATTCCTATAAGTCTGCAAGAAATTATATCATAGGAATTGCTGTAAGACTTTACAAAAACGAGATCAGAAAAAAGATGAATAATTCCATTGTTTATGACAATGAAATTATTGACAGTATAAAATCAGAACAGGATATAGAAGCTGATTTTCTGGAAAATGATATAAAGTCTGCTGTAAGACAGGCTGTTGATAATCTTTCTGATAAATTCCGTATTGTAGTCTATATGTTCTATTTTGTCGATATGAGTATAGAGCAGATTTCCTGTAATCTTAAAATCCCGAAAGGAACAGTAAAAAGCAGACTTAACAGGGCAAGGGCTATAATAAAAAAAGAAATGGAGGAAAAGGGTTATGATGGATATTGATGAAATTATCAGAAAATCGTTAAATTTTTCTCCGGAAATAAGAGAGGAGCTGAATAATAAAATGATTACTGAATATTCAAAATCAGTGAAAAAGGGGAAGAAAATCCCAAGATGGACTGTTGCTGTTATTATACCTGCTGTTATTGCTTGTGTTAGTGCAGGTACATATATGGCAGTTGAGGGTGGTTTTTTCAAAGATAAAACTACAATTAGCGGAACTGTTATCGGACAGACATACGAAAACGCTACAGACGAAATTGAAGTAACATCGGACTATTCTGACGGAATACTGCACATCACTTTAAATCTGTTGAAGTCAAATTCTTTTCCATACTTAGTATTGGACGAGATGAAACCTTATGATTTCTCACTGACAAATCTTTCTGATAATTCAGTTACAGTAGATATTCAGTTTGATTATGCAGTTATAAATGAAAATACTGTAGATATTGCAGTTGATTTCAATGCAACAACTGACACAGAATATAAACTTACAATTAACTCTTTTATTGGTTCAAAAAAAGCAGATCAGCCATTGGAAATCAATGGAAACTGGGAAACTTTTTTTGAAACGTAAGAAAATATGTTCCAAAAAGCTCCTGAACAGGAGCTTTATTTCTTGTATATCGTCGGCTCATCATAATGATTATAGCCATTTGCAATAATAACCTCACTTCCAACTTCAATTTTTTTGGAAAAATAACGATTACAGCATATATTGTCAATCTCAACGCCGTCTATTATCACGGAAATGAAGTTGTATTCAACATTGTTCTCCTTTGTTTTCTGCGGTACTGTCTTTGAGTAGTCAGTTACAGTCGGAGTAAATCTGTCGCTCATATCGTACCGCACTTCTTTTTTAGTTACAGTCCCATAGTACGCATATTCGATTTTCTGGTGGATATGACTGTAAAATATTTTAGCGAAAATCAGTGCAAGCAGAACAAAAAATATAAAGTGAACAATATCAATATGCCCTCAAATAACAGTGCAATTGTATCGAACACGAAACATACCACCGCAAGAAAATATATTACAGCCTTTCTTCTGTAGCCGTTGATTTTTTTAATCATCGAAGTCTCTTCTTTGGTAAGTTCAACAGGTTTGCAGCCTTTGGACATAATAGTTAAACCAGTAAACATAATGAAATCCCCTTTAATAAAAAGCTGTTTAAACAAACAGCAAATTTTTTCATCTCATATAAAGCAATGCAGATTTTCCTTTCCGATTTCAACAGCCCTTTCAAGTGTATCGGTAATGTGCATATAGTCGGCAATCGGACAGTATTCAAACCATTCATCGCCTATATACTCGTCAGTTACTTTATTTTCAATCCACACTTTATAAAGCTTTCCCCATTTACAGACAACAAATCTGTATTTCCTATCTGCTGAATATTCCTCATATACAACATTATCCATAAAATTTACCTCATATTTATGAAAAAGCTGACTATAAAAGTCAGCTTTATTTACATATCATTTCTGTTTTCGAGTGCCTTGAATAAAGTCACTTCGTCCGCATATTCAAGCATACCGCCAACAGGTAAACCGAACGCAAGACGTGATACCTTGATTCCCAACGGTTTGAGCAGTCCTGCAATATAGAGTGCAGTAGCGTCGCCCTCAACAGTCGGATTTGTCGCCATTATAACTTCATCAACACCACCTCTGGAAATTCTTGAAATAAGTTCCTTTATACGGAGCTTATCGGGAGTTATGTTGTCCATAGGCGATATAAGTCCATGAAGTACATGATACACACCGCCGTATTCCCTTGTACGCTCAAAAGCTGTAACGTCTTTGGGATTTTCGACAACGCATATAATATTATGTTTTCTGTCTGCGTCACTGCAAATCGGGCATACGTCTTTTTCGGTTAGATTCTGGCAGACCGAACAGCATTTCACGTTTTTTTTTGCATCAATAAGAGCCTGTGCGAAGTCCTCAACGGACTGCAAATCCATTGACATGACGTGATAAGCAAGCCGCTGAGCCGATTTCATGCCGATTCCGGGAAGAGATGCAAATTTTTCCGCAAGTATAACAAGCGGAAGTGCATTATGGTCAGCCATTAAAACAATCCCGGAAGTGAAACTCCGCCTGTAATCTTGCCCATTTCAACTTCTGTTTCAGCCTCGATATTGTTTATAGCCTCATTAACGGCACTGATAATCAAATCCTGTAGCATTTCAATATCTTCAGGGTCAACGATTTCCGGCTTGAGAGTAAGGGACTTGATAGTTTTCTTGCCTGTGAGTACAACTTCAACAGCACCGCCGCCTGCTGTAGCCGAGAAGTCACGTGCTTCAATTTCTTCCTGAAGTTCAGTAATCTGGTCCTGCATTCTCTGAGCCTGCTTGATAACCTGATTCATATTCTGTGCACCGCCTGCACCCTTTGGTATTCTTGCTTTCATTTTAAAAAATCTCCTTTTTTGAAATAGTATTATAGGCGAAAAAGCCTTAGTTATTATTATCAACAGCCGTTTCGATACTGCTGTTAATTGCCTTTTGAATCATCTGCTCCGCCATTGACTTTGTTTCTTCGACAGATGTTATACAGCGTGCAGTAATTCTGTATTTCTGTCCGAGAACAGTATATATCGCCTTGCTGAGGGATATTGCATTGTCCTTACTGCCTTTGAAAAGCGACATAAAAAATCTGTTCGGAGTAAAAATAAACAGTACATTTCCGAGTGTTGAAGCACGTGAACCCTCTAAACTTCCTGCAACAGCGGGATTTATTCTGCGGAATTCTTGCATAATTTCGTCCCAGCGTGAACAGGGTTCAAGTTCTTCTTCCTTGACGTTCTTTATATCAACTTTTACGTTCGGAACAGGTTCATTTTCGACGGCAGGACTTGATGCAGTAAGAACTTCATGTTCTTTCTTCTGTTCGGGGATATAACCTGAATTTATTTTATCCTCTAATTTTTTGATTTTGTTATAAATTTCGGAATTGTCAATAGCCGTAACATTATTCTGTCTAATGTTTCCACATATTTTAATAAGATTCATTTCAAATTCAACACGCTTGTTCATAACTCTGCTCATTCTTTCACGGCAGGTCTGAAACTGCGACAGCCAGTTCATAATGTTGTCCAGTTCCGATTTTGCGGCAATATTTTTAAGACGAATCATATCATCGGGCATTACGGCAATAATATCATCTGCATTTACAGGTGAAGCCTTAATTAGCATGACATTTCTGAGCTGTAATATGAGTTCCTCGCACAGTCTTGTCAAATCCTTTGACATATCATAAAGCTGAGCCGTAACGGAAAGTGCTTTAGGTGCATCGAAATCTGCAACGGATTCAAGAATATCATATAAAAAGTCACGTCCTGCAATACCTGCTGTCTGTGAAACCGCATCAGCATCAATTTTTTCGGCACATACGGAACATTGGTCAAGAAGCGATACAGCATCACGCATACCGCCGTCGGCGAGTTTTGCAATAAGTACAGCACCATCTTCAGTAAGTTCAATATGTTCCTGAGATGCAATATACATGAGCCTGTCCGCTATATCATTCTGTCTTATACGTCTGAAATCGTATCTCTGACAGCGTGATGCAACAGTGGCAGGGACTTTATGAATTTCGGTTGTGGCAAGTATGAATTTAACATACGGCGGAGGTTCTTCCATAATTTTCAGAAGTGCATTGAATGCAGAAGTTGAAAGCATATGGACTTCATCGATAATGTAAATCTTGTATCGGCATCTTTCGGGTGAATATACAGCACCGTCACGCAAATCACGTATATCTTCAACACCATTGTTTGAAGCGGCATCGATTTCAATAATATCAGTAAGTGAACCTTCGTCGGCTTCTTTGCATATATCGCATTCAAGACAGGGATTGCCGTCTTTCATATTCGGACAGTTTACAGCTTTGGCGAGTATTCTTGCACAGGTGGTTTTACCTGTACCACGAGAACCCGTAAAAAGATATGCATGGGCAGTCTTTTCATTTCTTAGCTGATTTTTGATGGTTTCGGTGATATGCTGCTGAGAAATGACATCATCAAAAGTCAACGGTCTCCATTTGCGGTATAAAGCCTTATACACACGGCATTCTCCTTTCCGAAAAAAATTCGTCAAAAAAATTCCGGAACATAGATGTGCAGGCTTGCTGCGGCACACGAGACGCTCCGCTTAATGCTGCTCGGTCTCCCGCCTGACATGGTTCACGGTGTCTTGTTGCACAGGGCCCGCACATCTATATTTCGGAATAACTTTATAACAGTATTATTATATCACACTAAAATCATTTTGTCAAGTACTATTTTTGTCTGAGGGAAACTTTTTCTGATAAATGCGTGTACAAAACAGAAAACTGCGTGAAATTTATTGCAATTTGTGTATGATTGTGATATAATGTTAAAGTATTAAAGTCAGGTTTTTGACAAGGAGAGGATTTTTTTAATGATTTACCATAAGAAAGCGGTCGTATTTGCAATGAGTCTGTTGATGTGCTTGAATATTCTGCCGTTATTCGGTCATGCAGAAAATGAAGAAAGTGCAAATTATGATAATGAAATAGGTATCGGCGATGACGCTGCATTTTACAGCATTGAAAGAGATACAGACAATGAAATAACATCAGACGGTTTTACCTATACAGTTGACAGCGACGGGTTTGCACATATCACAGCCTGTACATTGACTGATACTGAGATAACCATACCTGAAACAATTGATGGAATAACAGTTACAGAGATTGAATCACAGGTGTTTATAGACGGCACAGCGGAAAAAATAAATATTCCTGCAACTATTGAATATATATCAGCGGAAAATCCGTTTGCACCATGTCTGAAGCTTACAGAAATAACAGTTGATGAAAAAAATGAAAATTACTGCACAGTTGACGGTGTTCTTTTCACTAAGGATATGAAAAAGCTTGTATGCTATCCACCGAGCAGAAGCGGTACTTCATATACAATTCCCGACGGAGTTGAACAGCTTGGAATTGCCTCTGTTGCTGATACGAGCCTAACAGAAATAAAAATTCCTGATTCTGTAAATGAAATGGGTCGTCATGTATTCAGTTTCAATGAAAAACTCAGAAAAATAGACCTCAGCGGAACATCTGTCGAATATATAGATATAATGTCATTTGCAAACTGTACTTCTCTCAGTGAAGTTATTTTTCCCGAAACTCTTATTGAAATAGGACTTGCATCATTTATCAGCTGTGAAAGTCTTTCAGAAATAACACTTCCTTCACAGCTCAATATTATAGAACAGAGTGCATTTATGGGAACATCTATAATGGAAGTCTGTATTCCTGAAAGAGTGGAAACTATAGGTTATTGTGCATTCGGATATGATATAAATGAAAATCCCATAGAAGATTTCACGATAATAGGCGGAACTGCCGCACAGAATTATGCAGCAGATGTTGACGAAGAATACGGAATTGAGAATAATTTCACATATATAACATCAGAAGCCGCTGATGCGGAAGAAGAATATATTGCAATGAATCCGATTACATCACAGGACGGCGAATATGAATATTCTGTTCTTGATGACGGAACTTGCTGTATACTTTTCTGTGTATCAATTGGCAATACTATCACAGTGCCTGCTGAAATTGACGGGTATACAGTAACATCAATTTATAAGGGTGCATTTCTTACAAATGAAGCATCAGCCATTATTTTTCCCGATACTGTAAAAACCATAAGCGATGCTGTTTTTTCCGAATACGTGGAGAGTATAACAATACCTGCATCATGTACGGACATTGAGGGGACAGAACCGTTTCTTACCTGTCTTAATCTTAAAGAAATAAATGTTGCAGGAGAAGGAGATGGTGCATATTCATCAGAAGACGGTGTATTGTATAATAAAGATAAGTCGGTTATTATAGCTTATCCAATGAAAAAAAGCAATACGAGCTATAAAGCTCCGTCAAGTGTCAGGGAAATTTCCATGTCTGCATTCTGCTATAATGAGTTTATAGAAGATATTGACATATCAGGTGTCGAAAAAATAGGAAGCTATGCATTTGAAGGCTGTCCGAATATCAGCAATGTAAAATTATCCAAAGAACTCAATTTCGTCGGTACAAATGCTTTCATGGGCTGTACTTCTCTTATGAGCATAAGAGTATACGATAAAGTTGAAACTATAGGCGACTATGCTTTCGGCTATGCATATGATGCAGAGCTTGCACAGAGTATAGCAAATGAGGAAACAGATGCAGTCAATCCGTTTTCGGTAATTGACGGATTTAAAATATATGCCGAAAAAGATACTGAGGCATGGCTTTATGCTAATGCCTGCGGAATTGAAGTTGTGGAAAACACATCGGAAATTGGCGGAAAGAATGTTGACAGGAACTTTCTTTATGTAATTTCGGGTGCTGTGGGAGTTGTTATTCTTGCTATAATCGGAATTTTTACGGGAAAAAGTATTAAAAAGAAGAAAAAGGAGAAAAAACAGTGATGACAGCTAAGAAATTTATATCATCATTAATCGGACTTGCAATGCTTGCTTCGTTTGTGGCTTTACCTGCATTTGCTGAAAGCGGATTGCAGAATGCCGATGAAGAACTCACTGACGGCACATTCACGTATGAACTTATAAACGGAACTTATACAATAACAAAATGTGAAACAAATGCAATTTTTGAAACAATTCCCGAACTGCGTAACGGTTATTCGGTTACGGCTATAGCAGACTATGCTTTAGCAAATTGCAGTATGATTTCAAAGCTTGAAATTCCTGATACAATAACATCTATCGGCGACAGTGCATTTGCAGGCTGTACGTCGCTCAAAGAAGTAAAGCTTTCCAATAGAATCGACAAGATTTCAAACGGTTTATTCATGGGCTGTTCACTTCTGGAAGAAATTGATATTCCCGATTCGGTAAAAACTATTGAATCATACGCATTTTATAACTGTTCTGCACTTAAAGAAGTGGAACTTCCGAAAAATCTTACCGAAATAAAACCTATGGCATTTGCAGAATGCAGTTATATAGAGAATATAAATTCCGATAATACAGCAGGTTTTGTATTTGAGGACGGAATATTGTATAATTCGGCAAAGACAAATATCTATCGTGCGTCAACAAAACTCACAGGCGATATTTATATTGAAAATACTGTTGAATCAGTTGAACCGGGTGCATTTTCGGTATGTGCAGGAATAGAAAACCTGTTTCTTCCGTCATCAGTTACAACAATAGGCGAAGATGCATTCGGATATTGCGTAAGTCTGAAAAAAATTGATTTTGCAGAGGGACTTACTTCAATTGCACCGATAGCATTCAAATACTGCACATCTTTGCAGTCGGTGGAACTTCCTACAACACTTGATGAAATCGGCGACGGGGCATTTTTCAGTTGCTCTGAATTAAGCCGTGTGATTATTCCTGAGGGTGTTCGGATAATAGGCGAGGGAGTTTTTGCGGACTGTCCGAAACTTATGAATCTCAGTATACCGAAAAGCGTTGAATCAATCGGCGACAACGCATACGGCTATACTACAGGTGACAACGGAAGTTATCATCTTGACAAAGCCGTCGAAATGGGCGTATACTCCGATTCGGAGGGGTTGAAATATGCAAAATCTAACGGAATAAATTATTCGACTGTTGACAAAAATCTTTCGGGAATGGCATTTATAGTAATCGGCATAGGTGCGGCAATTGTTATTGTAGTATTTGCTGTCGTCCTTATGGCAAGGGCAAAGAAAGGTGCACCTGTTTCCGCTAAAAAAGCGAAAAAAATCGCTGAGGAAAAAGCCAAAGATGATGATTACAAAAATATAATTGATTAAACAAAAAATCCCCGAACCGCAAGTTTTCGGGGATTGATTTTTTTATTTTAAAGAGAATCAGCCGGCAGCATTGAGCTTCTTAGCAAGCTGTGCCTTTTTTCTTGCAGCCTTATTCTTGTGCATAAGACCCTTTGCACAAGCCTGGTCAACTTTCTTGATGGCAAGTCTGATAGCTTCTGTCTTGTTGTCAGCATTTGTTGTGCAGGCAATATCAGCCTTCTTGAGAACAGTCTTGAGATTGGACTTTCTTGACTTGTTTGCAGCAGCCTTAGTTGCGTTAACCTTTACTCTCTTCTTAGCAGATTTGATATTTGGCATTTCTTGTACACCTCCGATTTTTGTATACGGATAAAATCCGTAGATTTACAGATAATATAAGCATAATTTTTTATGCTTCGGCAGATGCAACGCACAACTGCCTACTGAGACAATAATAATTATACCATTTTTTTTCTGAAAATGCAATAGGCATATTTAAAAGATTATGACAAAATTTTCGTGTGAAAATACAGCATAATATACAAAAGGAGGAATTTTATGAAGTTCAGGTCTGACCTTGCGGTTGAACAGATTACTACAGAGAAACTTCCGTCAGGAGTTCATATGGCAAAGCGTGGAGAAGCTTTTGAAATTACAGAAATAATTATCGACGATGACAGTCATCGGAAATCATTGGGAAAAGGACGTGGAAAATATATTACGCTTGAAAGCGGAAGTCTCAGCAGATTTTCTGATTGTTATGAAAATATGGCACAGGAACTTGCCGACGAAATCAGACAGCTTGTTCCAGACGGTGAAATTTTCGTTGCAGGTCTGGGAAACAGAGATATTACACCCGATGCAGTAGGTGTTCAGACAGCCGAAAAGGTGCTTGCAACACGTCATTTGCAAGACGAACTTGACAGTGAGGAGGAGGAATTTCTCACTTCATTGAGACGTGTAAGCACGTTTGCAGGCGGTGTAATGGGACAGACGGGTATTGAAACAGCGGAACTTATAAAAGCTGTCTGCCGTGAAACAAAGCCGTCCGCTGTCATTGCCGTTGACGCTCTTGCCTGTTCCGATATAAGTCGTTTGGGAACTACAATACAGATAAGCGACAGTGGAATTTCACCCGGAAGCGGTGTATCAAATGCAAGAAAAGAACTTTCACAGGCAAATTTAGGTATACCTGTAATTGCAATAGGTGTTCCGACTGTTGTTGATATGCACACTATAGTCCGCAGTCTCGCCGGAATTGACATTGACAGCGATTTACCTAATATGATGGTAACTCCACGGGATATAGACAGGCTTACTGAGCGTGCATCACAGCTTATAGCTTTTGGTATAAATCTTGCATTACAGCCGTCACTTACTTTTGATGATGTACGTGGACTTTTTTAAAAAAACAGACCGCACAGAGTTTTTACACAATGTGCGGTCTTGTTTTTTACTCAATCGGATTATCATCAATATTTCCGTCGTCTTCGCCTGATTCATCTGTAGGTTCTTCTTCACCGTCTGGAGTATTCATATCCGGATTTTCCTCACCTGGAGCAACTTTTTCGCTCTTGTGGACTGTCACAATAAATCCGTCAATATTATTTCCGGAAATATCGTATCTGTATCCTGTCGGTACAGGAACATTTGTAACGTCTGAAGCGTCATCAGATGCAAAGAAAAATACTTCATAGTCTGCACCTTCAGCAGTAAATTCAAGATGTTCGCCGTCATATGGATAATTCATGCGGAGCAAATCGATATATTCTTCCAGACAAAGATTATTTTCTGTCATATACGTTGCGTGTGGTATTCCGACATAGCGGAAATGCCATGGTTCGCTTCTGAATTCTGTAATTGACTCTTTATCCTCAGTATAGCGGATAACAAATCCATATTTATAGCAGTTGCTGTTCAGCCATTCGAAATCTCCTGTACCCTGATAATCTAAGTTTATTATTTCACTGAAATCAAAGGCATAACCTGTTTCATGTTCACTGAATCCGGGCTTTGCAACAATGGGAGCTTCTTCGTCACCCGCAGTTGATGCGGTAAACTGGTCATAAAGCTGCTGCTGAAATTCTTTTGTTCTGTGAGAGCCATAAATAATCAGAGTATCATTTTCATATATATTATAAAAATCCTCAATCATCTTAGCCATAGGTTCATAAACGGATTCAAGGATAGTATAGGTGTAATCAACGGCAGTATAAAAATTACGTTCTGTTTCATCATTTTTTTCCATGATACTTACAAGGTTTTCATCGCCAGTACTGAAATACTCATACTGATTGTTTACAAGAATCAAATCGCCCTTGAACTTGTCCTTTGTGTTAATAGGTGCATAGGTAAAAATAATCTTGTTCGGGTCAATGGGCTGAGATATATCTGGAATATCAACATCATTTTTTCCTGAAGTATCAACATATTGAGACTGCTGAATAATTTTCATATTGTCAATACCGTCCTTGGCAACGTATACTCCAGCAGCGATAATAGCTGTACATATAACAAGTTCCGTGAGGGTTTTTGTACGTCTGATGCTTTTTTCCCTGCTTATTTTATTTTTAGGCATAATTCTTCTCCTGTCTGCCGATTTAAGGCGTAATCTACACATTTTCTATTCTAAGTTATATATACCTGTGGATTATTCTTAAAATATATTATACCATATAATTGTGAAAAAATATAGAGTTTTTTGCATATATCGTCGAAAATGACAAATAAAATATTTTTTTAAGCTGTTTAATAGTGCAATATGCCGATAAAAAGTTTTTATCATAAATTTGTATAGTTTTGACAAATATCATGTAGCTATATTGTAACTATGGTTGAATATGACAAAAAAATAACATAGTTTGTAATAATATGCACAATTTAAAAAAAAAGACTTGCAAATATCATACAGAAATGGTATAATAATTGTGTTAGTAATGATTTCCCATTAATATTCTTTGAGGAAGGCGGTGACTTTATGATATGCAGTATATGCGGAACTGAAAATGAAAACAGCTTGAAAATCTGCCGAAAATGCGGAAGTAATCTTACTGTAAAAATTGATGATGAACCATTTATTCCACGTCTTGATGCAGAACGTGTTTCTCTGCCGCAGCCCAGAAGTACGCCTATGCCGTCACAGCAGGTATATTCACAGAAGAATATGAATACTCAGCAGACGGTAAATAATCCATATATGAATGCACCGCCGCCAATATATAATTATAATCAGCCGCCGACGATAATCGGATATGACCCGAGTGGTATGCCGATTTACGCACTTCCGCCGATATATAATTATAATCAGTCGCCGCAGATAGTCGGATATGACCCGAGCGGTATGCCGATTTATGCACAGCCGCCGAGTTATCATTATCATCAGACGCAGCAGCATGAAGG